>JAOAAM010000400.1 GCA_026418875.1 Gemmataceae bacterium
GAAAACAACGTGCGAAAAGTCGAAGTCAGCACCGACGGCGGCCAAACGTGGAAGGCAGCCACCCTCGCCGAAGAACACGCCCCGTTCTGCTGGCGCTTCTGGAGCTATCGTTGGGAATCGCCGTCGGCTGGCGTGACTCGACTGATGGCACGAGCCACCGATGACCAAGGAAACACGCAGCCGATGGAGCGCGACCCGGATCGCCGCACCTACATGATCTCGCACGTGATCCCCGTGGAGGTCGAGGTGCGTTGATCGAAGGTCAACGCTCGCCACCCTGCCGAGAGCGACAGCTTGATGGGAGAACAAACCATGCGATGGATGGCGATGGGCTGGTTGATGATCCCGGCACTCGCTGGGGCGGACGATGCTCGGACCTTGCTGAGTCGGGCCAGGGCATTGCACGAAGCGGGGAAATACGCCGAGGCGCTCAAAGAGGCCAATGCCGCGGTCCAAGCGAACCCGAAACTGCCCGAGGCTTACGACCTGCGCGGCATGTTGCACTTTAAACTGGGAAACATCCAGGAGTCGCTGGCCGATTTCGATGAGCAGATTCGACTCGATCCCAAGTCTGCCGCAGCCCATTGGCGCCGCGGGCTGACCCTGTATTACGCTGAGAAATTCGCCGATGGTGTAGCCCAATTCGTCACGTCGGACCAAGCCGAGCCGGAAGACGTCGAAAACGCCATTTGGCATTTCCTGTGCAACGCCCGAGTCGTCGGCATCGAGAAAGCCCGGGCAGAATTTCTCAAGGTTAAGGAAGACCCTCGGGGCGAATTGATGATGCGGATCTACGATCTATTCCGCGGTCAAGCGAAACCCGACGATGTGCTGACCCTGGCCGAGGCAGGCGATCTCGGCCCCGGCGAGAGGCAGGTTCGCCGCTTTTATGCCAACTATTACGTCGGGATGTATTACGAAGCCGTCGGCGAGAAGGAGAAGTCGCTCGCCCTCATCCAAAAAGCCGTCGAGAAATACCCCGTCCGGCACTACATGATGGATGTCGGCAAGGTGCATCTCAAGTTGAGAAAGGGCATGTAAGCCGGAGTGTCAGCCGGAATGTCAGCCCGCCGAGACAAGCCCATCAGGAAGTGAACAACCGCGATCGAAAGCCCAGGCGGTGCAGGTACCACCGGGCCACCGTGCCGACCGTGGCTAGCCCGTATTTCATGCTGCGCTTGAAATTGATGCTGCTCGCCTCGTCGAAATAGCGGACAGGCACGGGGACATCGCCCAGACGAAAACCCCGATCCACCGCCTGAACCAACAATTGCGTGTCGAAGACGAAATCATCGCTGTTGCGTTCAAACGGGATCGCTTCGAGCACTTCCCGCCGGTAGACTCGGAAGCCGGAGTGGAAGTCGCCCAAGTTCTGACCGAGCGCCAGGTTCTCGAACAAGGTCAGGGCACGATTGGCGAAGTATTTGTAACGAGGCATTCTCCCGGCTAGAGCCTCCCGCCGCGACCGGATCCGGTTACCCAGCACGACATCGCAGATGCCCAATTCGATAAAGCCCACCGCATGGGGGATGACCCGGCTGTCATATTGGTAATCCGGGTGGATCATGACGATGATGTCGGCCCCATGGTCCAGGGCGTAGCGGTAGCAGGTCTTTTGATTGGCTCCGTAGCCACGGTTCTGTTCGTGTTCGATGACGGTCAGCCCCATGTCGCGGGCCAAGGAGACCGTGGCATCGGTGCTGCCATCGTCGACGAGCAGGATTTCATCGACGGAACCCACGGGGACATCCGCCAGCGTGGCGGCGAGGGTTTTCTCGGCGTTGTAGGCAGGCAGGACGGCGATGATCTTGTGCTCGCGCTTGGGCACATCGCCTTCGGGAACCAGGATGCGATCGACGTGGAAAATCTCGTGAACCGGCCGCAGCGGGGCCTCTTTCAACAAAGTGCGAACCATCGCGAGTCCCTTGGAGTGGCGGCAGCGAGGCGACGCCGGGAAAACCGGGTCCCACCGATCGCCGACGCCTTCAAGATGCCGAGACCGGGCCGTTATTCCCCGATTCGGCGGCGTGATGCAAAACGCCGTTCACGCCGACCTCTGCCGGCGACTCGGGAATAAAACCCGCCTCCTGAAGAATTTCCCGCAGTTCACTCCCTTCGATCACCTCTTTCTCGATCAAGCGAGTGGCGACCGCCTCCAAGGCGGGGCGGTTTCGCTGCAAGATCGCTCGGACCTCCTCCGTGGCCGTGTCGATGATCCGTTTCACTTCGAGGTCGATCTCTCGGGCCGTCTCGCTGCTGGCACCATGGGTGCCGTCGGGGAAGTGCGAGGCCAGGAACTGACTCACCTCTCCCTCGCGGAAATAGATTCTTCCCAATCGGCTCATGCCGTACATGGTGACCATCCGCCGGGCGATCTGATTCAACTTCTCCAAATCGCTCGCCGCCCCGGTGGAAATGTCGTGGGGTCCGAAGATGAGTTCCTCGGCTACGGTCCCGCCCAGCGCGACTTTGATGTTGGTCTCAAGTTCCGCTCGGGTCTGGATGTGGCGGTCGTCTTCCGGCATCCGCAAAACGTAACCCAGCGCCCCGTAGCCGCGTGGCACGATCGTGACTTTCTGCACCGGGTCGGAGTTCGGGCAAGCACAAGCCACCACGGCATGACCCGCCTCGTGGTAGGCAATGTGCCGTTTCTCCTCTGTTCGCATGATGCGGCTCTTGCGCTCCAAGCCGACGGCGACTCGCTCGACCGCCTCGACCAGGTCGGCCATTTCGACCATTTGTTTGCCACGGCGAGCAGCGAGCAGGGCCGCTTCGTTCACGAGGTTGGCCAAGTCGGCCCCCACCGACCCGGGCGTCAAGCTGGCGATCCGACGCAGGTTGACGTCCGGGGCCAGCTTCACCTGCCGGCTGTGAACTTTGAGGATCTCCTCGCGGCCGTTGATGTCCGGCCGATCCACGACGACCTGCCGATCGAAGCGCCCCGGTCGAAGCAAGGCAGCGTCGAGCATCTCGGGTCGGTTGGTCGCCGCCATAATGATGACGCCGCGGTTGGTGTCGAAACCGTCCAACTCGACGAGCAATTGATTCAGCGTCTGTTCGCGCTCTTCGTGGGGGTTGACGACGTTGCCGCCTCGTGCCCGCCCCAAGGCGTCCAACTCGTCGATAAAGACGATGCACGGGGCTTTGGACTCCGCTTCGCGAAACAGGTCGCGGACACGGCTGGCCCCCACACCGACAAACATCTCGACGAAGTCTGAGCCGGACAGGCTGAAAAACGGCACGTCCGCCTCGCCGGCCACGGCTCGGGCCAGCAACGTCTTTCCCGTGCCCGGCGGACCCACGAGCAACACGCCCTTGGGGATCCGTCCGCCCAAGGCCTGATACCGCTCCGGCCGTTTGAGAAAATCGACCACCTCCCGAAGCTCGGCGACGGCTTCGTCGATCCCCGCGACGTCAGCGAATGTGACTTTCTTATCTTTCTGCTCGTACAGTTTGTGGCGGCTGCGGCCGAAACTGAATGGGTTCTGCCCCCCGGACATCCAGCGAAGCAACATCAGGGCCAACAGCAGCCCGCCGACCATCATCAGCCCCATGA
>JAOAAM010000498.1 GCA_026418875.1 Gemmataceae bacterium
ACTTGCCGGGGAACTGGGTCATGCCCGTGATGAGCATCGGCCAGATCGCCGAAATTTTGACGATGGCGATCTTGGGCTACGTCCTGAAAACCTTGGGTTGGCGCTGGACGATGGTGATCGGCATTTTGGGCCACGCGGGTCGGTTCGCCGTGTTCGCCTTCGCCCAGTCGCTGCCTGAACCCTACCGGCAGCCGGCGGCGATCATCATCAACGTGTTGCACGGCATCTGCTACGCCTTCTTCTTCGCCACGCTGTACATCTTCATCGACGAGTACTTCCCGAAGGACATCCGTGCCAGCGCCCAAGGTTTGTTTAACATGCTGATCCTTGGGGTGGGGCCGTTCGTCAGCAATTTCGTCAGCGGTCGACTCGCGACCACCTTCGCCACGGCCTTCGACGACAAGGGGAACGTGACCGCGGTGGACTTCCCCAGCGTCTTCCGGGTGCCGCTCTTCGCCGCCGTCGTGGCGGCGCTGATGTTGTTGGTGCTCTTCCACCCGCCCAAGGGCGAGCGTGCGGAAGTACCGACATGAGGTCGGGGGCTGACGGCTGAAGGCTGACGGCTGAAGAATGAACGCTCAAGGCTCAAGGCTCAAGGCTCAAGGCTCAAGGCCCAAGGCTCAAGGCTCAAGGCCCAAGGCTCAAGGCCCAAGGCTTAACGCTCAAGGCTCAAGGCTCAAGGCTGATGACCGAAGAATTGCCGGGACGGGCAGCGTGGCGAACGCAGTGCATCGAGCCTTGGGCCGATCGGCGTGGGCTGAGAAAGGCGTTGCGAGTAGGGATGGGCGGAGCCGAACGTGCTTGGCCCGGCCAATCACTCCGGGGCGTAGACGGTCCGGCCACCATCCACCGGCAAGCAGACCCCGGTGACAAAGTCGTTATCCAAGAACGATAGGACCGCCAAAGCCACATGACGCGGACTGCCCTCGCGCTTCACCAGGGTGGCCTCGATCGCTTGCCGCTTCTCATCCTCGGGCAGATCGGGCGGCAACATCACGGGTCCGGGCAGCACACAATTGACCCGCACCTTGGGATTGCGGTGCGCTAGTTCCACTGCCAGGCAGCGGGTCAGCGTGCTGACCGCCCCTTTGGAGGGGAAATAAGCGGCGTAATGCAAATAGGGCCGAACCTCCGCCCAATCGCCGATATTCACGATCAAGCCGCCCTCGGGCTGACGAACCATCGCCAGCCCCGCATGCTGGGCGCACAGGAAGGTGCCCAGGGTATTCGTCTCGAAATGCTTGCGAACGTCGGCCGCGGTCACTTCCTCCAGCGGCTTTCGCTCCCAGATGGCGGCACTGTTGACCAACACGTCGATCCGGCCGAAGCGGTGCAAGACTTGGTCGATCATCGCGCGAACCGCCGATTCCTGCGTGAGGTCCGCGGGCACGGCCATCGCCGGCACGCCCCGCCGCTCCCAATCGGCGACCGACTGTTCTGCTTCCCGTGCCGAGGTGCGGTAATGGATGGCCAGGGCGAAGCCTCGTTCCGCCAGGGCTTCGGCCACGGTGGCCCCCACTCGCCGCGCCCCGCTCCCCGTCACCAGAGCCACCCGCTGTTGCGACATTGCTGCCCCCTTGAGCGTCCGCCCGTCCAGCTTCACCCCTCGCATGTCATCCGTTGCACGGGTCCACGGCGAGGTCAAGCCGATCGCCGCGAGTCCGTCGCCCTTGCTTCCACTGCGGCGATCCCGAACGGCGGCCCCGAGCACCGACCATCGACGGTGCGGCCGGGCTTGTCGATGTCGCCGCGGCATCGGTTCATACCATCCCTCACGATGACCCGCCTCGAAATGGAGAGCCTCTCATGAAACTGCGACCGCGTCAAATCTTCATGTTGACCCTGAGTGCGAGCTTGCTGTTCTTCTGCGCTTACGCCATTGGCCAAAGGTACGTCGCACCGATCAGTTGGCCCGAGCCGCCCGTCGTGACCCCAGGCGAAGGCACCGCTCCGCCCTCCGATGCGATCATCCTGTTCGATGGAACGAACCTCGACGCTTGGGAGGGTGTCAAGAAAACAACGATCGATCCCGACGGCGGCTTCACGGTGAAAGAATTCCTCAAGACGAAGCAAAGTTTCGGCGACATCCAACTGCACTTGGAATTTGCCACCCCGAACCCCCCCCGCGGCCGGGACCAGGGCCGAGGCAACAACGGCGTCGGTTTCATGAACGCCCGCTATGAGATCCAGATTTTGGATTCCTACGAGAACAAGCCCTATTTCGAGGGCCAATGTGCGGCGGTGTAAAATCAACGCCCGCCGATGGTCAACGCCTCGCGCAAGCCCGGCGCATGGCAGACGTACGACATCGTCTTCACCGCGCCTCGGTTCAACGCCGATGGGAAACTCGAGAAACCCGCGTATTTCACGGTGTTTCACAACGGCGTGCTGGTCCATAATCACACCGAAGTGCTGGGCAACACGTTCTTCGAGCGGAAGCCGGCTTACGAAAAACACCCGGAGAAAGAGCCGCTGGTGTTGATGTACCACGGCGATCCGGTGCGCTTCCGCAACATCTGGGTCCGCGAATTCAAGGAGCTTGAAGGCAAGCCGAAGTGAGCTGCGCCTCTCGGCGATGCCGGGTTCGTCCGACGGCAGTTGGCTAGACCTCGATCGAGCGGAGGTAAGCCGCGGCCTGCTCCGGCGGAACGGGGTTGATGTTCACATCGGCGGCCCACTCGAACCCGGCGATGCCGGTCAGCCGCGGCAAAATTTCCAGGTGCCAGTGATAGTCCTCCCGCTCGGCTGCAAACGGCGGCGAGGAGTGGACGTAGAAATTGAGCGGTGGCTGCCGCAAGCCGCGATCCAATCGCCGTAGCAGTCGACTAAACACTTCGCCCAACTCTGGCACCGCACTCGGTTCGATCCGCTCGAAGTGACTCTGATGCCGCTTCGGCAGGATCCAGCACTCCGCCGGGAATCGAGCCGCATAAGCCGACAACACGATGAATCGATCCGACTCCTCGACCACCCGCTCCCCTCGGGAACGCTCCGCCTCGATCAGGTCGCAGAAGACGCAACGCCCTTGGTCACGATAATACCGCTCCCCGGCCTGCCATTCTCGAGCCATCAGGCTCGGCGGAATCGGCAGGGAGATCAGCTGGGCATGAGCGTGTTCCAGCGAGGCGCCCGCTGCCGGGCCTTGATTGTTGAAGATGACTGGGAACTGCGGCGGTTCCAACATGCCCAAGTGACGCAATCGTGCTTGAAAGGCGAGGACAAGCTCCGCCAGATGTAGCGGCGGCAAGCGGGAAAGGCTCCCCTCGTGATGGGGACAGGCGATGATGACCTCATGCAGGCCGGCAGCCTCCGCATTTTGAAATAGCCCTGTCGCGGCAGCCACTCGTCCGGTCCTGCCGCGGACGGCAGGGTAGGTGTTCGGCACCACCCGCACCAGCCACGACTCCTCGTTCGGGCTGACGTAGGTCGCTGGCGGAGTCAGGGCTTCGTGGCCGCGGCAGAACGGGCATCGGGCCAACGGCTGCGCGGGGCCGTCTTCCACAAATTCCACCGGCCTGCCCAGACGGTCCGTCGAAATAATCACCCAACGATCGATGATGGGATCTTTCCGCAACTCCGGCCGGGATAACGGCTCGATGCGGAATTCGGGTACGTGGAAGGCCAACATGCGGCTGCCTGAATCCCCACCAGAACGGACACGCCCGGGAACGACGGCGTTCGACGGCACCCCGTCAGTCTCGGAACTCGGCCCCCCGCGAACAAGTCCGCCATCCGTGAGCACGGTCCGCCCGGGGATCGGCTCACTTGGTCACGACGACGCTGCGGGCAATGCGCTCCACCTCGGGGCGAAGTTCTCGCGCATCTTGTGGGACGATCCGGGCAGCCAGCGTGGCCCCCGCTTTGTTATGTCGGACGATGAAGTAGTCCAGGATCAGGCGTTGCTTCTGCATTTCGACCTCGAAGGTGAACATCTCCACCTCCGGGTTCGATTGGAGCCGTCGGGGAGCGGTGGCACCCAACAGCCGTGCCTCTTGGCCTTTGAGGAATTCGCTGGACTCTTTGGCCAATTGCGTGGCCGTTGGCGTGTCGTGGCTGGCGAGGGCCGTTAGCAAAATGCCGTTGCCGTTGTCGGCATCGATCATGACCTGCCGCCCCTGCTTGGCGTGGACACGCCAACGGCGCGGATACAAGAACCGGACGCCCAAGTCGTCGTCCTCGAACAGCAAGAGGGTGTTGTCGGCATCCTCGCGCAGCGAAATCCCGCGGATCGACTCGTCGCTCAATTTCGGATGCCGGGAGAGCGGCTCCCGGGCCAGGGTCAGCGTCCCCTCGCCCACCCCCGCCTCACGGCCAGCTTCGTCCAAAAGAATCTGCTTGCCCCGCAACGACAACAGACTCAGGCAAGAGGCATCGAGGTCGAAAAAGAACCGGCCGTCCAGTTCGTGTCGCGTCGGCCCGTCCTCGCCGATGCCCCGGATGGTGCCCTGGAAGGTGACGACGGCCATCCGCCGACCTCCCTCGGGCCGAACTTCGAGGAAGCGGCAGCGAAGCGATCCCTCGGGCTTTTCCAAGTCGGTCAATTCCCGCAGCGATGGGCCATCGGCGTCCCAGCTGTCGCCCGGTTGGACGGCCGCCGTCGGCAAAAGCCCACGCAACAACGGGGTGAACAAGTCCACCCGCACCAGCTCAATCTCGCTGAGCAACATTGGGCCATCCGGCGAGAACGGCGCTTTCAAATGTCCGTTGCGCACGACGACGAGTCGACGAACCGAGTCCCGAATCGTGCTTTCCATCACCTCCGGCCCGACGGTGCGACGAAAGTCAACGCGGTCGTACCAACGGAGGACGCGAACGGGCAAGCCGTCGGCATCGCGTTCGAGGATTCGCTCCACGTAGTCCAGGGCGCTCTCGTCGGTTTTGGTTAGAGTTTCGTCCTCTTTGCGGTCTTTCAGTTTGAGGAGTAACTTCGATTGCCCGCGCATCCGGCTTTGCACCCGGAACTGCTGGCCATCCAGGAACGTTTCGCTGAGTCGAATGGGCGTCTGGCCGCGGGCGGGGGGGCACCAACCCCCGCATAGTCCGCCGCACAGAGCCAACATCACCATCACTCGGCCGGGCATAAACGGGCACCTCGGAAGCTCCGTGACACACCAAGCGACACGGCTTCCCAATTGTACTTGGACGGAAACGGCGACGGGCGGCCAACGAATCGGCTTCACCCACGTTTCCACTAGTTACCCGGCAGGCTTTGCGGCCTGCACAACCTGCACGAAAGAATCCTTGGGACGAACAAGTTTCAACTTGAGAGATTCCGCAACACAAAATCGTGCAACCGACCTGTACGTCTAAACAGTAGAGGGTAGATTAGGGGCACAGCTCCGAGATTTTTCGACGGATGGATTACGGACATAAGCCTTTATCTGGAATTGCTTTATGCGATAAAACCAAGCGGCAGGCTCATGGAAACACCAAAAATGGCATACGAATTGCTCCAAGCTCTGCCGCAGCACCGCGAAGTACATCATGTCCGACCATCGTGTTCGGCAGATTAAGCAGACGGTTGGGTGGAAAGCGTCAGGGACCAGCGGCCTGGGCCGTACCTTCGGTGCCCTTGGCAAGGTCGAACCCGCCAACCGCTGCCGGGCATCCAACAGATGCCTCGAACGACAGCCGGGGCGAACTTTGGTCGGCTTCGAGTCGGTGTGGTGATCGACGGCTTGAACCAGGCGGTTCGGGCCAATGGGTCGTAGCGATCCGGGGAGGTGGAGAAGCTGAGACGCCGAGTGGACAGAGATGAGGAGTAACCAAGTGAGCGATTTTCGGATCAATGCTCTGGAGCAGCTCGCGGAACAAGTTCGTTTCGCCCCGCCGGGAGTCCGGCAGGAGCAGATGGAACGGGCGCGCGCGTTGCGGGAGCAAGTGCGTCCGGGACGCTCTTACCCCTACCAGTTCGTCCACTTCCGGATCACGAACTTCCGGACGGAAGAACACCCTGGACTGCTCATCGAG
>JAOAAM010000506.1 GCA_026418875.1 Gemmataceae bacterium
GGTCAGGACGGTCTTCACCGCCGCGAGTTTCTCGATCACGGCTTCGGCGGCGAACGGCCCATCGTCGTCGGACAGGTCGACCATCAGCAACGCCGCATCCGTCGCCCTCACCAGGCTGGCCAGATACGGCTCCATGAACTCCGCCGTGATGGGCGGAGTGTCCACCAACTGAACGTGCACGTCTTCCCAATCCATCATCCCGACATGGGGCTCGTGGGTCGTGAACGGATACGGAGCCACCGCCGGTTTTGCTTTGGTCAATCGGCTGAGCAGTTGGCTCTTCCCCACGTTTGGCGCTCCGAGCAGCATGATCTGCCCGGCACCTTGTTTCGGAATCTTGTAGCTGACCCCCGCCTTTTTGCCGGCTTGACGCTCTCGATCGCACTCCTTCTTTGCCTGGCTGATCTTTTGCTTGATTTCCGCTTGTAGCTTCTCGCTGGCTTTGTGCTTGGGCACCTCGCGCCACATCTTTTGCAATGCCGCGAGTCGCTCTTCCGCCGTCTGCGCCCGGCGATATTCCTCCTCCGCCTCGTGGTACTGGGGTGTCAAATTCACGGCCATTTCCTGACCCCTCCGCCGACGGCCCAAAACCGAATGCGTAGTCTCCCAAAGGGTTATGATACAAGCACCCGCTCCGCATGGAGGTTGCCTGATGCTTCGCTGGCTTCGATGGTTGGCCAAGTTGGCCGACGTGTCGCCGCCGGCCCGAGTTCACTTCGACGACGTCGAGGTGCGCTGCGAACGGTCGGACGGCACCATCGAGCAGGTCCGTTGGGACGAAATCCGCTCCATTGACATCCTGACGACCGACGCCGGTCCTCGTCGGTGCGACGTTTTTGTCGTGCTGCATGGCCGGGATCGGGGCTGTGTCGTGCCGCAAGAGGCCGCGGGATTCCACGAATTCTTTCGACGCTTGCAGGCCCTGCCCGGCTTCGACAATCGGGCGGTGATCGACGCGATGGCGAGTACCTCCGTGAAGTCGTTCGCGGTCTGGCACCGGGCCGGCGACTGAGCTGTCGATGGCCACGCTCCCGAGATACGAAGCAATGGTCGGCCGCGGGCCATACAATGACCCCTCGGTTGACCTCCGTTGAGTAGCCGCGCCATGAACCTGACCTACAATCCGAACTTCCCCAGCATCGACGACCTGCGTGAGAAAGCCCGCCGCCGCATCCCCAAGTTTGCCTTTGAATATCTCGATGGAGGCTGCAACGAGGACATCAACCTGCGCAAGAACACGGAAGAGCTTCGCCTGGTCGAACTCAAGCCGCTGTACCTCGCCAACTATGAGCCGCCGACATTGAAGACGGAGTTGTTCGGCGAGGAATATGACGCGCCCTTCGGCATCGCTCCAATTGGTTTGCAGGGCTTGATCTGGCCCGGCGCGCCGGAAATCCTGGCCCGAGCGGCCACGGAACATAACATACCCTTTATCCTCAGCACGGTCTCGACGGCGAGCATCGAGCGGATCGGAGAGATTACCCAAGGTCGATTCTGGTATCAACTCTATCATCCAGCGGATGAGGCGATCCGCAACGATATTTTGGACCGGGCCTACACGGCCGGTTGTCGGGTGTTGGTTTTGCTCTCCGATGTTCCGACCTTCGGCTTCCGACCACGCGACATTCGCAACGGTTTGGCCATGCCGCCCCGCATGACTCTTCGCAATGTGATGCAAATGTTGGCTCGACCCCGATGGGTCTGGCATACGCTCCGCCATGGCAAGCCCAACTTCGCCACCATGGAAAAATACATGCCTAAGAAAGGCATGACGATCAAACAACTGGGAGCGTACATGAACGCGACCTTCTCCGGCCGACTTAGCGAAGCCCGAGTCGCTGCCATCCGTGACCTTTGGAAGGGAAAACTTGTTCTCAAAGGCGTCGCGAGCGAAGAGGATACCGAAACCTGCGTCCGGCTCGGGCTGGATGGAATCATCATTTCCAACCACGGCGGCCGGCAGATCGACGCTGGGGAGTCCACCATTCGTTCGTTGCTGGCCATCGCACCGAAATATCGTGGCAAAATCCGCTTGATGATCGACAGCGGCTTGCGCACCGGACCGGACATCGCGCGGGCGCTCGCCTGTGGTGCAGAATTCGCCTTCCTCGGGCGGACGTTCATGTACTCCGTCGCCGCCTTGGGCGAGGAGGGCGGTCAACACGCCGTCGCCATGCTCAAGGTTCAACTCAAGCAGGTTCTGGATCAAATTTGCTGCTCCAAGGTCAGCGACTTGCCCCGCCATCTGCTCCGCCGACCAGAGTGAGTCAGATCGTGCGGGGACTCAGCAGAAGTATGAGGGGAGAGATATCCGTTATGTGAGTGTCTCTCGGGACCATTAGCGCGAATCCACAGGAACTCAAACCGGAAGCTCATGTTGGATCGATTCTGGCTGAGGTTCATCTTCTTCCCACCTTCCAGGAGAGGCCTCATCTTTTCTATCATTTCCATCATTTCCAACATTTCATCCTATGTGTCCTGACGGGGGCACCCAAATTGGCGCGCGCCATGGTTTGGCGTCCGCGGGTGTTAGGGTTCCTCAGTCGTATTCGAGCCTGCCGAGTCCCCTTCGATGGCCCTCGGTTAAATTCGATCTACGCGGTCTTGCTCGGCGGCCCTCGGAGACCATCGGTCCCAACCAAGAGTGTTGGATGCCGTGGTGGAAAGTCAAATCGGAAAAGACGGGAGATCGGGAGCTGGATGCGGTTCATGGGCACGGCCGGGGCGGTCGATGTGACGAGGCCTCTAGGCCAAGGGGGCGACGGCCGGGGGAGCGTGGTGTACGATGATATTGTGTCAAAGAGATGGCGCCCGCCGTGGAACAATTCGCGCTGACGAGGGTTAAAGTATGTCTTCGAGTCGGATGGCCGTGATGGTCCTGATGCTGGCATCGACATGCGGGCAAGGTGCTGAGCGCGAGGGCAAGACACGGTCGGCGGGAGGGCATTGGGCATTCGAGCCGATCCGCTCTCACGGTGTCCCGCAAGTGCGCGATCCGAGTTGGGTGCGGACCCCGGTGGATGCGTATGTGCTGGCGGCCTTGGAGTCTCGGGGGTGGCGGCCCTCGGCGGAGGCGGATCGACGCACGCTGATCCGGCGAGTCACGATCGACTTGACCGGTTTGCCCCCGACCATCGACGAGGTCGAGCAATTCGAGCAGGACCATAATCCCGATGCCTACGAACGCCTCGTGGATCGGTTGCTGGCTTCGCCGGCCTACGGCGAGCGCTGGGGGCGGCACTGGCTGGATGTGGCACGCTACGCCGACTCGAAAGGCTATGTCTTTCAGGAAGAGCGACGCTACCCGTTCGCCTACACCTATCGGGATTATGTCATTCGCTCGCTGAACCAAGACCGACCATTCGACCAATTCATCGTGGAGCAATTGGCAGCGGATCGCTTGGAGGGTGTGGAGAAGGAGTCGCTCGCGGCATTGGGCTTTTTGACCTTGGGGCGACGCTTCTTGAACAACATCCATGACATCATCGACGATCGGATCGACGTGGTCGCGCGGGGCCTGATGGGCTTGACCGTGGGTTGCGCGCGTTGCCACGACCACAAGTACGATCCAATTCCGATGACCGACTACTACTCGCTGTACGGCGTGTTTGCGAGTTCGGAAGAGCCGGCGGAGTTGCCCGTCATCGGCGAGAGCGTCGGGGGCAAGTTGGGGGAGGAGTTCGCGGCGACTTTGGCCAAGTTAAAGTCGGAGTTGGAGCAATTCGAGAAGGAAAACGAGAAGGAATTACGGGCGGGGAACCGGAAGCTCCGAGATCAGCGGGTGGCGATGAAGAGGAAGATCGAGGCGCACTTGGCGAGTCATCCGGGTTCGCCGCCTCGGGCGATGGTTTTGCAGGACAAGTCGGAGCCGGTGCAGCCCCGGGTGTTCCTGCGGGGGAATCCGAATCAAAAAGGCGAGGCGGTGCCGCGGCAGTTTTTGCAGGTCATCGCCGGCGAGTCGCGGAAGCCTTTCACGGAGGGGAGCGGTCGGTTGGAATTGGCCCGGGCGATTGCAAGTCGGGAGAATCCGCTGACGGCCCGGGTGTTGGTGAACCGAGTGTGGGCTTGGCATTTTGGCCGCGGGTTGGTCGATTCGCCGAGCGACTTCGGTATTCGCACACCGCCGCCCTCGCATCCGGAATTATTGGACGACCTGGCCGATCGCTTCATGGCCGAGGGGTGGTCGCTGAAGAAACTGCATCGCTGGATCGTGCTGTCGAGCACCTATCGACAAAGTTCGGTGGCCCCCGCTGACCATCCCGGCGCGACGGCCGATCCGGAAAATCGCCTGCTGTGGCGGATGAATCGGAAGAGGCTGGACTACGAAACGATGCGTGACAGCATGTTGTCCGTGGCGGGCCGACTGGATCGAACCATGGGCGGTCCCCCGGTCGATGCCCTCCGCAATCCGAATCACACGCGCCGGACGGTTTACGAGTTCGTGGAGCGGCAGAACCTCCCGGGAGTCCGGCGGGCGTTCGACTTCGCCAGTCCGGACACCCACTGCCCGCAGCGCTTCACGACGACCGTGCCGCAACAGGCGCTATTCCTGATGAATCATGCGTTCGTCGAAGAACAGGCCCGAGCGGTGGCGGCGGGTTGCGTTGGGAAAGGCCAAGACGACCAGGTCGCCGAGTTGTTCCGGCGAGTTCTGGTCCGAGCACCGAGCGAGGAGGAGAAGCGCTGGGCCGGCGAATACCTCCAGCAAGAGGGGGCGGAGAAAGGCCCCTCCCGGTTGGCCCAAGTTTTGTTGATCAGCAACGAATTCATGTTTGTCGATTGAGCGGGGGAGCAGCCTGGGGCGGAGGTGGTGTCTTACGCCTGCCCCCCGAGCCGCTGCTCGATTTTTGGACGATCCAGCCCAGTGATCAGGATCTTCTTGTCGCGGCGGGTATTACCCGAAAGCAGAGTCAACTGGGACTGTGCGATTCCCAGCTTTTGGGCGAGGAAGCAAAGCAAGGCATCGTTGGCCTTGCCGTCCTCTGGTGGAGCCGTCACGGAGATCTTCAACGCGGAGCCATGAAGGCCGCGAATCTGATTCTGGCGGGCAGCAGGGGCGGCACGAACGCAGAGGATCCATCCGTCGGCATGAGGCTGCAACGGAATCATGGCTGAACCAACCCTTCAAAGAGTGCCGAGCCGATGCGGACCAGCGTGGCCCCTTCCTCGATGGCCACCTCGAAGTCCTGCGTCATCCCCATGGAGAGGTGCGGCAACGGGCCGAGGGCGGGGAATTGACGGGCCCATTCATCCCGGAGTCGGCGTAAATCGCGGAAAACCGGGCGAACCCGCTCTGGCTCATCGCTGATGGGGGCCATCGTCATCAAGCCCTGCATGCGCAGGCGAGGAAAGCGGTCCGGGAACTGCGGCAAGAGAGGCGGCACCTCGGCTGGGGCGAAGCCATGCTTGGCCGACTCGCCCGAGACGTTGATTTCCAGCAAGATCGCCACGGTGATGGCTAATTTGTCGGCGGCTCGTTGAAGTTCCACGAGCAGCCGTTCGCTGTCTACCGAGTGGATCAGGCACGCGAGGGGTAACGTGGCCTCGACCTTGTTGCGCTGGAGATGGCCGACAAGATGCCAACGGGCGTGAGGGATCGCCTTGGCTTTGTGCCACAGTTCCTGCGGTCGGCTTTCCCCCAGATCGTGGATTCCCAATCGCGGCAGATGGGCGGCGAGATCGGCCGACACGTACTTGGTGACGGCGACGAGCGTGACCTCGGCCGTGGATCGTCCCACACGGTCGCAGGCGGCGGCGATTCGGCGACGCACCGAGTCGATATTGGCTTGCAAGCGCGACAGCGGCTCCGCGGGGGTCATAGGTCGAGCTTTCCGCATTGAGTCCAGTTCGGCCAGGTAACGCGTCTGTAGGATATTGTTTTCGAGAAGTGGTGCGACGACGAGAAGGAGCCGAACATGGCCGATGTGAGCGCGTTTCGTGCTCATCGCTACGATTTGGGGCGGGTGGGGGCGTTGAGCGACGTGGTTTGCCCGCCGTATGACGTGATAGATCCGGCATTGCAGCAAGCATTGTATGATCGAAGCCCATGC
>JAOAAM010000611.1 GCA_026418875.1 Gemmataceae bacterium
AGATGTGTATAAGAGACAGGGCATCGGCTGAGCCGTCGACTCGCCCAGGTCGTTCAAGAGGAACCATTGGCCCCCCATCTGCCGCAACGACAACCTCAGCCCCCCAGCGCTCGGATGGCTCACCGTCGCCATTGTGCCGCTTTCCTCAACCACACCGTCCTTGAGCAGGCGGAAGAAAATCTGCGATTGTTTGGGTTCCATGCTCAAGTGATCGTTCACTTCCGCGACAAAAAGCTCCAGGGCTTTTTTCTCCCGCTCGTCCAATTGCTCGCGGGTCAGTTCCCGATCCTCGGCCCGGCTTTTGCCAAAACGCTGCCGATAGTATTGCTCCATCTTCCGGTCGGCGAACACGGGATCGAGCAAATGCGCCAGAACGTAATCGACCCGCTTTCGCTCAAATGCTTTCCGCAGTGAGGCGAGGAGTTGCTTTGGAGAATCTTGCGGATAACTCTCCGGCTCGGCGGGGATGCCGAACCTCGGGGGCCGCTGCGGGACTTCCTGAGCCGAGGCCGCAGGCACGACGGCTGTCGCCAAGATCATCGCAGTCGCTGTTGCGACGCCAGCCATCGCAGTCGCGGCTGCAACGCCAGCCGACAACACCCTCAAAACTGCCACACGCAAGCACCGAGCCATGACACGAAACATGGAACGAGACCCTCAACGAGCGGAGAACGCAGATTAACCTTACCGGCATCGTCGAGCGAAGGGTAGGCCCAATTTCGCGCGGTACAATGGCGTCATGGCAGGAAACAGCTTTGGCACGTTGTTCCGGGTCACTACCAGCGGCGTGAGCCATGGCCCCGGCTACTTGGTGATTATCGACGGCTGCCCTCCCGGGTTGCCGCTCTCCGTCGATGATCTCCTCCCCGATTTGCAGCGGCGTCGGCCCGGGCAGTCTTCTCTCGTCACCCAGCGCGACGAAGCCGACCTCCCCGAAATCTGGTCCGGGGTATTCGAGGGCGTCACCGATGGCACGCCCATCGGCATCTTGTTCCGCAACTCCGACCAGCGCAGCCGCGACTACGACGACATCCGTGATAAATACCGCCCCGGCCATGCTGACTTCACCTTCGATGCGAAGTACGGCCTCCGCGACTACCGGGGCGGCGGGCGATCCAGTGCCCGGGAGTCGATCGCGCGAGTGGCAGCGGGGGCCATCGCGAAGAAGCTCCTATCTCGGCTGGGCGTCCGAGTGTTGGGCTACGTGGTGCAGGTCGGGCCGATCCGTGCTGAAATCCCCGACCCCACGGCCGTGACTCTCGATCAGGTCGAGAGCAACCCGGTCCGCTGCCCCGACGCTGCCGCCGCGGCCCGAATGATCGACCTGATCGAACAAGTGCGGAAGGAACGCGACTCCATCGGCGGCGTGTGCGAACTAGTGGCCACGGGCGTGCCGGCCGGCTGGGGCGAGCCGGTGTTCGATAAATTGAAAGCCGACTTGGCCAAGGGCCTGCTCTCGCTCCCCGCCGTGACCGCTTTCGAGTACGGGGCCGGTTTCGCGGTCGCCCAAGCCCGGGGCAGTCAAAACAACGATCCCTTTGTCCGTAAGGACGGCCGCATCGGCACGGAAACGAATCGGCACGGCGGCATGCTCGGCGGTATCAGTAGCGGCGAGCCAATCCTCCTCCGTGTTGCGGTCAAGCCCACCAGCAGCATCCCGCAACCACAGCGGACGGTGACGCGCTCCGGCGAGCCAACCGAGATCGTCACCCGCGGACGACACGATCCCTGCCTGCTGCCCCGCTTCGTCGTCATGGGCGAGGCAATGGTGGCGCTCGTTTTGGTGGACCATTACTTGCGCTGGAAGGCGCAGTGTGGGCCTGGCTGAGCCTCGATCCAGGGCAGATCGGCGGGGGCGGGGGCGGGGGCGGAGAAGGGGGGCGATCCGAAGCTCCGTCTCACGCTTTCAATCGGCGTCGCAGTTCGTCGCCGACCTGATCCATCTTGATCCGCTCTTGCTTCAGCGAATCGCGGTCGCGCAGGGTGACCGTGTCGTCTTGCAACGTCTGACCGTCGATGGTGATGCACCAAGGCGTCCCGGCTTCGTCCTGCCGGCGATAACGCCGCCCGATCGCCCCTTTGTCGTCGTAGAAGACCGCGAAGTCGGGCTTGAGTTGCCGGTACAAGCTCAAGGCCCGCTCCGGCATGCCATCTTTGTTGACCAGCGGCAGGATCGCTGCTTTGATCGGTGCTAAACGTGGATGGAAGCGCAACACCTGTCTCTTATACACA
>JAOAAM010000628.1 GCA_026418875.1 Gemmataceae bacterium
GTGCAAATGGCCGGGGGGCAACCGAGCTTCTCTTTCATCTGCTCGATGCAGCCGTAGAAGTCGGCCCCGGTGCGATCGAGCTTGTTGATGAAAGCCAAACGGGGAACTTTGTGCTTGTTCGCCTGAAACCAAACGGTCTCGGATTGGACCTCGACGCCGCCGACGGCACAGAAGACGCAGACGCCGCCGTCCAACACCCGGAGGCTGCGTTCAACCTCCGCGGTGAAGTCGACGTGACCGGGGGTGTCGATGATGGAGATGCGGTGATCGCCCCAATCCACCGCGACGGCGGCGGAATTGATGGTGATACCTTTGGCTTTCTCCAGCGGGTCGAAGTCGGTGGTGGTGTTGCCTTCATCGACGTCGCCGACTTTGTGCTTGGAGCCGCTGAAGTAAAGGATGCGTTCGGTGGTCGTGGTCTTGCCCGCATCCACGTGAGCGATGATACCGATATTGCGGATTTTATCGATCATAACTTCGGGGCCGACGCCGGTTGTCCCGGCGGTCGGTCTTCAAGGTCAAACAAATCCTCCACCGCGGGGTCCTGCACCCCGCTGTGCCGACTTCCAACAAAGGGAAAGTCGGATCCTGAGAATCAACCATCGGGCCTTCGCCGGTTTCCCAGGCGAGTCACCGCAACGGGCAGCAGCGCCCAGCGGTGCTCCCCCACGGAGAGTTGCAGCCGCGACGTTCGGGGAGTCCGGCGGATGATGATGCTTGGGGAGGTTTCACCAGCGGACACTCTGCGAATAGTCTACCGGCACATCCTATTCTGTCCAGAGCGCGAACGACGAAGGTTTTATGAAAACCTGTCGAAAACACGCTCCAAGTTGTTCCGCGAGGGCGCTCCAAGGTGCTTCGCCCGCTTCCAACGACTCGTCGATGCGACGCTTCCGGCAACTCGTCGATGCGACGCTTTCGGTGGGCCGCGCCTCGGCCGGCGCACCATGCGTTAAGACGCATAAGTTCTGCGGCCTATTCCCGACAATCCAAGAAAATCAGTCGCCACCCTCTTGCAATGGAAGCCGCGGCCATTCATGATGGACGATGAACGGACGGCTGCTTCGTGGATTTTCTGAAAAGTCCCGCGACGGTTGGCCTGCCCCGTTAAGATCCATCGGGGATTGGCTGACCCGAATTTTTCGCTTTAGGGAGGAGTTCGCCGCGCATGGCTAAAACCGCTACCCGCGACTTCACCGACGTTCTCGTTCGCAACGGTACACTCAGCCCCGACCAGGTCGAAGAAGCCCGCGGACTGGCCAACTCCACGGGTATCAAGCTCCAAGACGCGATCGTCAAACTGAACTACGCCTCGGCCGACGAGGTGATGAAAGCCATCGCGCAACTGTACAATCTCGAATTCGTCGATCTCACCGACGTCACCATCCCGCAGTCCGTCGTCGAAATGGTGCCGGAGAGCGTGGCCCGCGAAAACCGTATCATGCCCCTGTCCGCCGACGGGAACAGCTTGCGGATCGTCACCAGTGAGCCGGAAAACGACGACGTTCTGCAAAAACTCCAGTTCATCCTGAACAAGGACATCAAGCCTGTCCTAGCCGACCGCGAACAGATCGTCGCCGCGATCAACCGCCATTACGGTCAGACGGAAACGGAATCCGTGGACTCGATGATCGCCGAGTTCACAGATACGCAGATCGAGTTCACCGAGACGGAAGCCGCCGCCGTGGCCTCCGTCGCCGCCGAAGAAAGCGACGCCCCGGTCGTCAAACTCGTCAACCTCATGATTCAGGAGGCGGTCAACCAGCGTGCCTCGGACATTCATATCGAACCTTTTGCCGACCGAATCCGGATTCGTTACCGAATTGATGGTGTTTTGGTCGAGCGTGACAACCCGCCCAAGCGGCTTCTCCCGGCCATCAACTCCCGCATCAAGATCATGGCCAACATTGACATTGCGGAGAAGCGGCGTCCGCAAGACGGCCGAATCAAGATGAGCATCCACGGCAAGCACTACGACTTGCGGGTCAGCCTGCTGCCGAGCGTCCACGGCCAATCGGTCGTGATGCGGATTCTTGACCGCGGGAACATCCAGATCAGCATTCGGGATCTCGGTTTCGGCGAGGAAGATTTCGCCCGCTTCCAACAAATCATCAAACGGCCGAATGGGATTTTCTTGGTCACCGGCCCGACGGGGTCCGGCAAAACGACGACCCTGTACGCCGCCCTGAACGAATTGAATCGCCCGGATCGAAAGATCATCACTGCGGAGGATCCGGTCGAGTATTACTTGCCCGGTATCAACCAGGTCGAGGTGAAGCATTCGATTGGGCTGGATTTTGCCCGGATCATTCGGGCGATGTTGCGGCAAGCCCCGAATATCATCCTCGTGGGCGAGATCCGAGATAAAGAGACGGCGGAGATCGCAGTACAGGCGAGCTTGACTGGACACTTAGTTTTTTCGACACTACATACGAACGATGCGCCCAGCGCGATCACCCGACTTGGCGACATCGGTGTGCCGCCGTTCCTGATCGCCAGTTCAGTCATCGCGATCATGGCGCAGCGGCTGGTGCGGGTGAACTGCCCGAAGTGCAAAGAGCCGTACAAGCCCAGCCAGTTCGAGTTGGATGCCGCCAAAATCTCCCGCGAGGCGGCTGCCAAGGCAACGTTCCTCCGCGGCCGAGGTTGCAACTACTGCAACCAGAAGGGCTATCGCGGCCGAATCGGTATCTTCGAACTGCTAAAGATGACCGCGACCATCCGGGAGATGACCTTTAACCGTGAACCCACTCAGCAAATCCGCCGGGTGGCCCGCAAAAACGGCATGCGGACCTTGCTGGAAGATGGCGTTCAGAAAGCACTTAAAGGAATCACGACCCTGGAGGAGGTTCTCAGCATCTGCCACCACGAGGCGGCCGACCCCGAGGGTTGATCCACGGGCCGAGCAGCAAGGTGTCGGTTCGACCGAAGCGATCGGAAAGCCGCGGCACCGGCCCGGAATCCGCAACGGCATTTGCCCAACTCTCGCTCTCCCCGCACCATCTCGGGGAGAGCGGCTTGGGTGAGCATCGATCACTCGGATCGATTCCCTGTCCGAATGTTAGGTTTCATGATTCAATTTGTGATCTTTAATGGAATGCGGTATCACATCCCACCGGGATCCATGAAAACCCGATGAGAGCAACAATCGCTGCGGCTGACTGCGAATTTGGTGAAAATGTGTCTTTTTTGTCCCAAAATTTGACTGGTCTGAGTCTCTGGCGTGACAATGCCCAGCGGAGCCTGGGGCGGAAGTCGCGGCGAAAGGTAGAGCGGATTGCGTGGATCTGCTCAGCCGGAAGGTGCCAGAGGCGGACCAGCCTCAGTGAGGTGTCGCTGTGGCCGGACAAGTATTGATGGAAAAGCTGTTGACCACGGTCATTCAGCTCAAAGCCTCGGACTTGCACATCAGCGTCGGGCAACCGCCGGTCATTCGGCACAACGGCCGAATGCGGAAATTAGACACCAAAGTACTGGACAGCGACGACACCACCGCGCTGATGAAGGCCATCACGCCGGATCGGTGCCAACAGGAGTTGCAGGAGAAAGGCGGGGCGGATTTTGCCATCGAGTTCATCGACGGCTACCGCTTCCGCGTGGCCCTGTTCAAGCAAAAGGGCACCATCGGCTTGGTGCTGCGGCGGATCCCGAGCCAGTTTCTGACCTTCGAGCAGATCGGCATGCCCGATGCCATCCGCTCGCTCATCGTCAAGCCCCGCGGTCTGATTTTGGTGACTGGCCCGACCGGCTCCGGCAAGACGACGAGCTTGGCCTCGATGATCAACTTCCTGAACGAGAACTACGACCGCCACATCATTACGCTGGAAGACCCCATCGAGTATTACCACAAGCACAAGAAGTGCACGGTGAACCAGCGGGAGATCGGCGTCGACTGCCCCAGCTTCAAAGAGGGCATCCGTCGCGCGTTGCGGATGGATCCGGATGTGATCCTCGTCGGCGAAATGCGTGACTTGGAAACGATCCATGCCGCCATCGAGGCCGCCGAGACGGGCCACGTCGTGTTCGCCACCTTGCACACCTCGGGGGCGGCGAGCACCATCAACCGCATCATCGACGGGTTCCCCAAAGAGCAGCAGGACCAGGTGCGGACGCAGCTGTCCACGGCCCTCATCGGCGTATTGTCGCAGGCCATCTTGCCGCGAAAACCCGAGGGTTTGGTGGCCGCCTTCGAGATGATGGTCGTGACCCCCGCCATCCAGAACCTGATCCGCGAGAACAAGGTCTACCGCATTGACTCGAGCATTCAGACCGGCCGCAAGCACGGCATGTTCTTGCTGGATGAGAGCTTGTTCCGCTTGTGGAAGGACGGGCTGTGCGACAAGGAAGAAGTGCTGCTGAAGTCGAACAAACCGGCCGAACTCGCGGCGAAGATCGCCCAGGCCGAGCGTGGCATCTTCGACGAGGAAGACGAAGAGGAGGAGGACGAGGACTACGGAGAGGACGAGTACGACGAGGAGGAGGACGATCGTCCGCGTCGGGGTCGTCGTTAACGAGAGTCCGGAGTCTGAATCCGAGAGAGAACAGCCATGTCGAACGCGAGTCCAAAAGATCCGAAGAAGCCGACCACGCCGCCCGCGGGAGCGCCGAAGAAGCCTGAGACGGGCAAGCCGGCGGCCCCGGCGGCCAAGGGCACGACGGCGAAACCTACGGCACCCACGGCCAAGCCCGCCGCGGCGACAACGGCCAAACCGACGCCCAAACCGGCGGCCCGGGAGCGGGATTGGTCGGAAGGCGGCGGCCGACGCAAGATCGGGCAGATCCTGGTCGACCTGGGTTTCATCGACGAATCCCAGCTCTGGGACATCCTCGAAGAATCGCGGACCAACGGCGTGCGGGTCGGGCAGGTCGCGTTGAATCGCGGCCTCGTCACCGAAGAGCAACTGCTGCAAGCCGTCGCCGAATTGCATGGCATGCGGCTGGTCAACCTGGAGGAAGAAAAACCCACGCCGCAAGCAATCCAAATGGTCCAGCAGACCATGGCCGAGGTCTACAAAATCCTGCCGATGAAGTATGAGAACGGCGTGTTGACCGTGGCCATGGCCGATCCGAACAACCTGCAAGCCCTGGACGACCTGCGGAATTTCATCGGCCTGGGTCAGGTCGAGGCTGTCCTCGCACCACAGAAACAACTCGAAGAGGCGATCACCCGGGCCTACACCGGCAAGGAAGAGAGCATCGCCGCGCTGATCGCCGAGTTGAACGCCGATACCAGCTTGCAAGTCAACCGTCGCGAGACGAGTATCGACTTGGAAAGCCTGACGGAAATTGCGGAAGCGGCCCCCGTGCGGAAGCTCATCAACATGGTGCTGTTGATGGCCATCCGCGACCACGCCTCGGACATTCACTTCGAGCCGTTCGAGGACGAATACAAGATGCGTTACCGCTGCGACGGCGTGTTGTATGAGATGGTCCCGCCGCCGCGGCACCTCGCCATGGCCATCAGTTCGCGTATCAAGGTCATGTCCAATCTGGACATCGCCGAGCGACGCTTGCCCCAGGACGGGCGCATCGAGTTGAACGTGGGTGGCAACGCGGTGGACATGCGCGTCAGCGTGCTGCCGACGATGTTCGGCGAGAGCGTGGTTATCCGGGTGTTGGATCGCACGGTGGTCAGCCTGGACCTGAACAAAATCGGCATGGAGCCGGAACTGCTGGAAAAGTTCCGCCATCTCATTCATAAGCCCAATGGCATCACGCTCGTCACAGGTCCGACGGGTGCCGGCAAGACGACGACGCTCTACTCGGCGTTGAACGAACTCAACACGATCGAGGATAAGATCATCACGACGGAAGATCCGGTCGAATATGAGATCGAAGGTATCATTCAATGCCCGATCAATCATGAGATCGATCTAACGTTCGCCTCGGCGTTGCGTGCGATCCTCCGGCAGGATCCGGACATCATCCTCGTCGGCGAGATTCGGGATTTGGAGACGGCGCAAATCGCCATCCAGGCCGCCCTCACCGGTCACATGGTGTTTAGCACGCTGCACACGAACGACGCCGCCAGCACCATCACCCGGTTACGTGATATGGGCGTGGAGCCGTTCCTGTTGACGGCCACCATCGAGGGCATTCTGGCTCAACGTCTGGTGCGGAAGATCTGCACGAATTGCCGCGAAGAGTTCACCCCGTCGGCCGAGATGCTGATGGAGTTGAATCTCCGGCCCGCCGATGTGAAGGGCAAGAAGTTCTACTACGGTGCCGGTTGCGAGAAATGCAACAACCTCGGGTTCCGTGGCCGCACCGGCATCTACGAACTGATCCTCATGGATGACAACATCCGCGACATGATTAGTGCCGGCGCATCGACCGACGCTTTGCGGAAATATGTGCGCAGCACGGGTGTTCCGGGTCTTCGCGAGGCCGGCCTGAAGGCAATCTACAACGGCATCACGACCATCGAGGAAGTGGTGCGCGAAACCGTTCTCGAAGAGGATGCGTGATCGGCTCCGACCGCTCACGATTTCGGTTCGACCAAGGACGAGGGTTTTCGGCACGACCGTTTGAGGGCTAACCATGCCGACGTTCAAGTTCGAGGCGCTGGACACGACCGGTGAAGAGGTCAAGGACCAGATCGACGCCCTGAATGAGGAAGAAGCCCAACAGAAGATTAAGCAGATGGGCTACTTCGTCACCAAGTTGGTCCAACTCGGGGACAAGGGCGCGAAGGGCAAAGGGAAAGCGAAGAAGCGAACCCGCAAGCGTGGCAAGACGTTCACGATCGGCAGCGTCTCCGGCAAGAAGCTGTGTACGTTCACGCGGCAGTTCTCCACGCTGCAAGACGCCGGCCTGCCCGTGTTGCGCAGCCTCAAGATTCTGGAAAACCAGATGCGCCCCGGCGTGCTGAAAAACGCCCTTATCGACGTCGTCGACGATGTCGAGAGCGGCAGCACCCTCTCCGAGGCCATGGCCAAGCACCCCAAGTGCTTCGACCGATTGTACGTCAACATGGTGAAGGCGGGCGAGGCAGGCGGCGCGCTCGAAGTCATCCTCCAACGCCTCGCCGACTTCAAAGAGAAAAGCCAATCTCTGAAGCGGAAGATCATTGGCGCGATGGTTTACCCCGCCGTGGTGATCCTGGTGGCCGTCGGCATCCTGACGTTCATCATGGTCGCCATCATCCCGAAGTTCAAGAAGATCTTCGACGAGTTCGGCATGAAGCTGCCGGACATGACGCAGATGCTCATCGACACGTCGATGTGGTTTGCCGACTATTGGTGGGTGCTGCCGCTGTTCCCGTTAGGTTTCTGGTTATTCATCAAACTCATTTGCCTGAGCCGGGCGGGAAGATACGCCGTCGATTGGGTCAAACTACATATCCCCATCATCGGGAAGATTTTGGAGAAAACCATCGTCGCCCGAACCATGCGAACGTTAGGCACGCTGGTCTCATCCGGCGTGCCCATCCTCGAGGCGCTATCGATCACGAAAGAGACGGCCAACAACGCGGTCTTCGAGGCGTGTTACACTCGGGTTTACGAGTCGATCCGAGAGGGTGAGACCATCGCCGAACCGATGCGCGAGTCTCGCCTGGTCGACGATATGGTAACGAACATGATCGAGGTCGGTGAGGAGACGGGCGACCTCGACACGATGTTGTACAAGATTGCCGACTTCTACGACGAAGAGGTGGATACGCTGGTGAAATCGCTGATCTCGCTGTTGGAACCCATCATGATCGTCGTGCTGGGTGGCATCATCGGTTTCATCGTCATCGCCCTGTTCTTACCGTTGATTAAGTTGCTTGAGGGTTTGAGCAAGTAAGTATCATCGGCCCGAAGTGGGCGCGGCCGCAGGGAAGGTGTCGCGCCCCGGGCATGAAGATCATCCAGCCAGGAGAACGAATCCATGCAACGGCGTCGTCAGACCGACCCAGCGAGACGAGTTGGCTTCACGCTCATCGAGCTATTGGTTGTGATCGCCATTATTGCGGTGCTCATCAGCCTCACCACCGCGGCGGTGATGCGGGCACGCACCGCGGCTCAGAACGCTCAGAATCGCAACAACATCTCGCAACTGGCGACGGCGATTCAGGCGTTCCAGACGAAGATGGGGGTCGAGTACATCCCCAGTCGCATCGTCCTGCGGAATGACCTGCGCACCTACAACCTGACCGACCCCGTGGAAAGCGGATCGTTGCAATATTTGAAGCAACTCTGGCCCAGGCTGCAAGACAACATTTTCGTCCCGGGTGCCTCACGTGGATGGTGCCCGGCCGACCCTGCCGCGGGTCTTGCCAGCCGCTACGAATTGGAAGGCGATCAGTGTCTGGTGTTTTTCCTGGGCGGCATGCAAGCGAGGGATGCAGCCACGAACACGCTCTCGGTGCAAGGGTTCTCGTCCAACAAGTCCAACCCAACGTTGTTGAGTGGGAAATTTGATCCGCCGTTCATGGAATTCCCGACGACCCAGTTGGCTTACGTTGGGACCGCCTCCCCGACCCGCGCTGGGACGTTCGCCTCGTTCTTAGATCCTTACGGCAGTCCGTACCTGTACTTCAGCAGCCGGAGCTTCGGCCGTCGTCTGCGTCCCTCGGATGCGGGGTATGTGGCGGGGCGCGATCTGCCCTATGCCAGTCACCCGGGCTATTCGCGTTTGGATTGTGCTGGCCTGTTCCCGACCAGCGAACCGGCGGCTCCCCTGTTCGACAACACAGGCAAGTTTTTCAATCGCGATGGCTTCCAGATCTGTCTCTTATACACATCTCCGAGCCC
>JAOAAM010000636.1 GCA_026418875.1 Gemmataceae bacterium
GCATCGGCGACGCGAGCAGCCTGCCGACATCGAAGACCGGGGCGGCCATCCGCAAGCAAGCGCCGGTGCTCGTGGCCAATTTGCTCGCCGTCATTCGAGGTCAGCAGCCCACGGCCAAGTACAACGGTTACACGGCCTGCCCGATCCCGACAGGCTATGGCAGCCTCGTGATGGCGGAGTTCGACTACGATCACAACCCCGCCGAATCCTTCCCGATCAATCAGGCCAAAGAACGCCGCAGCATGTGGCTGGTGAAGAAATACGTCCTGCCTTGGATGTATTGGAACATGATGCTCCGCGGCCGGATGTGAGTTCACCAAACAGACCATGATGCTCCGCGGCCGGGCCGCATGTGAATTCGCCGCAGGGAACCTGAGGCTCCGCGGCCGGATGTGAATTAACCACTGGGAACCTAAGGCTCCGCGGCCGGGCCGAATGTGAATTCGCCGCAGGGAACGAAACATAGCACCGAACTTTTCCCGAAATCGGAGGCGTCCTGATGAAGAGCTGGGCTGGCCGGAAGATTGTCTCGCGTGTCCTGCTTTCGGCGTGCGGGTTCGCCATGATCGGTTGCGCGGAAAGCCCGCCGCAGAATCCGACGGGCTGGAAGGTGGTCCCCGTCGAGAGTCTGACGGAAAGCCAGAAAGAGCAGCAGAAGCGGGCTTTGGCCGCCAAGGACGCGATGTTCGAGGCCCTGATGGCACGCTTGCAGCAAGCGATGTCGGAGCACGGGGCAGGCGGTGCGGTGCGTGTTTGTCAGGAGGAAGCCCCGAAAATCGCCGAGAAGATCAGTCAAGAGAAGGGACTGGCCATCGGCCGAACCTCGTTCAAGTTGCGAAACCCGAATAATCGCCCACCGGACTGGGCAGCGACGCTGGTCACGGCCCGTACGTCTCAGCCGACGGTACTCGCCCACTCAGATGGTCGATTAGCCACGCTGTTGCCGATCCAAGTCAAGGCCCAATGCCTGATGTGCCACGGCAAAGAGGATAACATCCCGGACGAAGTCAAAACCGCCCTGAAGGAGCGATACCCGAACGATGCCGCCACCGGCTTCGCCGAGGGCGACCTGCGCGGGTGGTTCTGGGTCGAGGTTCCCGCGATTCAATAAGTCGTCCGTCCAAGGCTGGCATCCGCTTGCGGGCGGGGGTGTCTTTCGGCAGGTTAATCCGAGCATCTTCACGGATGTGCCCAGACCTGCACGCTGCACGCGGCTGAGCTTCACGGATTAGTCCGCCCGGCTGGCCGAGATCAATCGTTTCCCCGAGAGCACTCGGGTGACGATGTTCAACACCATCACCGTAAGCAGTAGCACCAACGCCGCCGACCATGCGAGCCGTTGATACTCCGGCTCAGCGCTCGTCGAGTACTTGAAGATGTACCACGGCAGGAACGGGGTGGGGTAACCCGGCCCCTTGGGCATGAAGTTGCTTCCCCCCGCCGTCAGCATCAGCGGCGCGGTCTCACCGGCGATTCGGCTCGCGGCCAGGATGATCCCCGTCAGGATGGCGGGCAAAGCCGCGGGGATCAGCACGCGCACCACCGTCTGCCAGTAATTCGCACCCAAGGCAAAGCTGGCCTGGCGCAGCGTCGGCGGAACCATCCGCAGGGCTTCCTCCGAGGCACGGACGACGACGGGAATCATCATCACCGTCAGCGCGAACGATCCCGCCCAGGCTGAGAAGCTCGGTCGATCCACTTGAAGGAACGGCGGGACCACGAAAACAGCGTACGCGAAGATCCCCAGCACGATCGACGGCACCCCACCCAAGACTTCCGTCACGAAGCGAACAAACGCCGTCAGCCGGTATGCCTGCGACTCCGCCAGGAAAATCGCGGTCAAGACACCGAGCGGCACAGCGAAGATCAGCGTCATCCCGACCAGCATCACGCTGCCAACCAGCGCGTGCTTTAACCCTCCTGGCGAACCCGTGGACAGCGGCTTGGGCGTCTGCGTGAAGAAATCCCAACTGATCGATGACGCCCCCAGTCGAACGACATGGAACAGGATCAGGAACAAGGGGATCAGCGCGACGAGTAAGCACAGGGCCAACACGCCGGTCATCAGTCGATCCGCGATCGGGTTCCATCGTGACCGGGGCAAGCGGTAGTCCAGCCGATCCACGGTGATTTGTGTCGGCGAGGCAGATACGCTGGAGGTCTCGATGGAAGGCAGGGCCGACGGCGTGGACAAGCGGGTCATCCGGCGGATCAACAGGCGGCCCAGGATGTTCAATGCCGCCGTGATCACCAGCAACAGCAACCCCAGCGTGACCAGGGCCGAGCGAATCTGTGGCGAATCCGCCTCGTTGAGACGATTGGCGATGACGCTGGCCATCGAGTCGCCGACGGCGGAGATGGACCATTCGATGGCGGTGCGGTTGCCGATCACCATCGTCACGGCCATCGTCTCACCCAAGGCTCGTCCGAGGGCGAGCAAACAGGCCGCGATGATGGCGGGTCGGGCATAGGGCAGCACGGCCGTGCGGATCATCTGCCAGCGGGTCGCTCCGAGCGCCAAGGCAGCCTCGCGCTGCGAGCGGGGCACGGAACGGCAAGCATCGAAGGCGATGGCGGTGATGTACGGCACGATCATGATTGCCAACAGGATGCCGGCCGTGAGGATCCCGCCGCCGCTGGCCGTGTTCGGTTGACCGATCGCCTGGAAGAAAGAATCCATGACCGGCCGCAGAAAAATGATTCCCAAGAAACCGTACACGACGCTGGGCACCGCCGCCAGCAGTTCGACCAAAAACGAGCCGACCCGCCGGACAT
>JAOAAM010000647.1 GCA_026418875.1 Gemmataceae bacterium
TCCCAGATGGGGGCAGGTGACGGTGAACGCGGTGACCTGAGTGTCTCGTCGGATGAGCCAGACCCGACCCACGATGTCATTCGGATGGATGGTCCAAGCGTCGCGGCGAACTTCGCGGATCGTGAAAGCGGCGGGCTGACCTTCTTTCAACTCGCTGAGCCGTGTCACCGGGCGGAAGTTGCTCAGGGGGGCGGGACGGTTCCGCGGGTCGAGGAGGTACATGATCGCCGGGACACCCAACGTGGCGGCGAAGGCCGCGCCGATGCCGTTCGTCAACCACTTCAAAAATCGCCGCCGCCCCGTCTCCTCGGGGGACATCGCCGAAAGTTCGTGACCGTGCGTCATGGAGTTTCTCTCGCGACAAAAGCTGCGGCAGGAGTGGCTATCTTAGCGGTTCCATGAGCGCGGTCAACGAACGGCGGCTTGCCCCGGTTGCTCGCCATCTCGTCCTACCACACTACGGTTGATTTGATCGGCAGGGAATTTCACAGGAAATCCATTTGACCGCAACGGGACGCAAACCTATGATGCCGCTGTGATTCCACCTTCCGTTTGTCGGCCGTTGGATGCGAAAGCAGGTGGTCGGGTGACGGGGCAGTCTTTGCTTCCTCTCTCCCGACGGACCGCCCATGACCCGCATGCGTCGGCGTCGCCGACTCAATTCGCCCCCGTTAAAACCCCGATCGGCGAGAACGGAGTCATCGGCCGTCCTTGTGTGGACAGGATCGTTCGTTTGCGGAGTCGAGGTCCGGCTGTTGAAGCCGCGACCATTGGCTGGCTTCGTCCCTGTGTCTGTCGGAAAGGTCGTTAGAACCACCCCATGACCACATTACCTCGTTGGACCATGCCCAATCTTCGGCGGTTGTTCGCCCCACGCAAGAGCGGCAATTCAGAGTTCCCCCTGCGTTTGATGGACATTTTCTGGGTCGCCTTGGCCGGAGGCCTTGCGGTGGGTGGCATCGCCCGACTGGTCATGCTCCCTGCCGACTGGGGGTGGGTGGATGCCCTTCTGGTGGCGGTCGCACTGCCCGGGGCCGACTTCGTCTCCGGGATGATCCACTGGACGTTCGACACGTGGGGCAGCGAGAGGACGTGGTTCATCGGCCCGAGGCTCATCAAGCCGTTTCGCGTCCATCATGAGAAGCCAAAGAACCTGCTGGAGACCCATTTTTTCACGACCAACGCCGACTCGTCCTTGGCAAACCTGCCATTCTTGATCGCCTCGCTGTGCATGCCGGTGCAGTATGAAGCGGGCCGCTGGGCCGCGGTCTTCTTGCTGACTTTGGGAATCGCGGGGCTGCCGACAAGCCAAATTCACAAATGGGCGCACATGCGGCGTCCGCCACGGTGGGTGGCATGGTTGCAACGGCGAGGCCTGATCCTCAGCACGCCACACCACGACCAACACCATCGCCCGCCGCACACCGTCAACTATTGCATCACTACAGGGTGGTGCAACCCTCTCTTGGGCAAGATTCGATTTTTCCCCCGCTTGGAGCGGCTCATCACGGCCGTGACCGGCTGGCAGCCGCGGAAGGATGAGGCGGACGCCCCCACGGCGACGGTTTGATCCTGTTCTTCCCGCGACGACCTGATCCGGCCGCTCCCGCCACGGCCTGATCGCACCGTCACCGCGATGACCTGATTCCGTCGGCACGCCGAGGGCTTACGCCGCATTCGGCATCAGAAATCGGGAATGACCTGTCCGTCGTTCCGCGCCGCGAGCAGATGCAAAATGGACGGGGACAAATGACCAGGGATGCTGCGGACGCTGCCGTCGCCAAACACAAACTGAACCACCACAGGATGGCTGCTGCCGAAAACAACCGCTTGGGACAATGGGTTGGTCGTCAGTGGGAAATGAAAACCCGCGGAGCGGGAGCAGCAGGGCAGATAATTGCCGTCGTAAGCGGAGCAGTCCCACCAGCCGACGCCTAGCTTGTCGTCGGGCACCTGTTTTTCACCGACCAGGAATGTGTTGCTCAAGCCGTCGCGGAAGGCCGAGAACGGCAGAGAGCGGCCAAACTCGAACGCTCCGTTGGGCGCGCCGTAGCTCACGTCGTACATATCCGAACCCGTGGTGCCGACGTTCGAAGCATAGTCCGACAATCCGCCGGGGTAGTGTGTCCGGTCCGGAACCGGCGGTGTGCCTTGGCAGCGATAGCCGAATTCCATCGGCATGTCCCCCGACAGGCTGTACGGCGTCATTTGCGGCGTTCGTCGCGACGGACAGAAAAAGATGCGCACCTGGGC
>JAOAAM010000672.1 GCA_026418875.1 Gemmataceae bacterium
ACGCCGACAACGCCGCGCAAGGAAGCGTCGCGGCCTCCTCGGACGAGAGGTGCGGCGGAATCGCCACCAAGCCATCCTCGGGCAGCACGGCTTGGTCGGCCAAAAGTCCGGGCAGGTTCCCGCCCAAGTCCGAGCGAGCCTTTTCCGCCGTCAGAGGCCCCTCGATCCACCGTTGCATAAAACACGGCGTCACTCGATCCCCGGGTCGAAAGCGAGAGACGCCCGCCCCCACGGCCCTCACCTCGCCGGCCCCGTCGGAGAGCGGGATCAACGGCAGCTTCAGTCGCGGGTTGTAAGCCCCCGTCACCACCAGCAAATCACGATAATTCAGCGACCAGGCATGAAACTCGACGAGGACTTCCCCAGCCGCCAACGGTCGTTGCGAAGTGGGCTCTGGCCGTTCCACAACTTTCAGTTGCTCGAATCCAAAACCCGGTTGCAACTCGAATGCTCTCATGCCTGGATCGCTCCGGGAGTGGTGAGGGTCAAACCAAATCAAACGCGAAGCTGGTCCCAAGCGAATCTGGTCGGGTGCGAAGCTGGTCCCATGCGAAGCTGGCTTACTCGCCGTCGCCCTCCAGCGAGTAGCAGATGATCTCCCGATCGTTCCGCACGAACATCCGCTTCGAGGCGAAGGCGGGGTGCGTCCAAACTACTTTGCGACCGAAGGCCGAGTTGGTCGGCTCGATCACTTGGGCCTTGTCGATTTGCTTGAACTCTTGCGGCGTCAATCGAGCAATAATCAGTTCGCCTTTTTCGTTGAAGATGAAATAACGGTCGCCGTTTCTGACCAGGAAGGCCGTCCCCGAACCGGCCACCGACCCGCCCGTGACCGGGGCGGTTGTTTGCCAAAGTCGCTTGCCATTCGTCACATCCACGGCGACCAGTTGTCCGTTCTGCGTCACGCCGTAGAGAGTGTCGCCGTCGAACAACGGTGTCATGTTGATCGGGTCGATCCCGGTGGTGCCTCTCGCCTCCCAAAGCACCTTGGCATCCGGTTTGTCCGCAGCCAGTTCGAACATCCCCCCACGGGGGCCGCGACCAGCAGCGTAGAGGTACTTGCCCGAGTGCTGCGGCACCATGATCGACATTTCCGTGAGCGGTGCCGCATCGACGGACCAATACAAAGTGCCCGACTCTGGGTCGAGGCTGTTGAGGTTGAAGCCATCCCAAATGATCAGTTGACGCTTCCCCGCTGCCTCGATGATCACCGGCGCGGAATACCCCGGGTGCCGTGCGTTCAGCGCTTTCCAAATCTCCTTCCCGGTGCGACGGTCGAAAGCGACCACGGTGGCATTCTCGCCGCCGACGATGACGATCAGTTTGTCGCCATCCACCAGCGGATGAGAGCAGAAGCCCCAGAACGGCACCTTCGCCTTGTAATCCTCGCGGAAGTCCTTGGACCAGACCACCGAACCATCGTCCGTTTTCAGGCACACCAATCGGCCCATTCCTCCGAGGTGATAGACCAAGCCCTCGTGGACGGTCGGCGTGCAGCGTGGTCCACCCGGATAGGAAAGCTTGTAGTCGCACGGGTGTTCGTGCTTCCAAAGCGGTTCGCCGGACTTCGCATCGAAGCAATGTACCCGCTCGACGCCTTTGACCTCCGAAGCCCCCGCTGGATTGTTCAACTTGGAGATGTCTTGCTCGGTGGCGAGATCGGAGACAAAGACACGCCCTTCGGCCACCGCCGGGCCGGAGTAGCCCCAGGCCACGGGTTGCCGCCACACCACCTTGGGACCGCCGGCCGGGAATTTCTCCAGGATGCCGGTTTCCCGCCATTGTCCATTGCGATGGGGCCCGAGCCATTGAGGCCAGTCATCGGCAACGGCCAGACTGTTGAAACACACAACCAAGGTCAATCCTGCGGCAAAGCGAACCATGTCTTCAAATCCTCCTTGGCCGGGGCAGTGTCGGATCGGCTCACGCGAATGGCCAAGCCACCCCAGACTTGGCTTATCGGGCAGTCAATCCGCCGTCGACGGCCCAAATCTGACCGGTGACGAACGACGCTTCGGAAGAGCACAGCCACAATACCACGGACGCAATCTCTTCCGGCTGAGCGATGCGGCCCATGGGATGCAGACGTTCCATGCGACGCCGTGATTCACTGTCCCGACCGCCCGTCACTCGGTCGAGCATCTCGGTCTGGACTCCTCCGGGGGCCACGGCGTTGATGCGAATGCCGCGCTGGGCAAATTCCAAGGCGGCCGATCGGGTCAGCCCACACACGGCATGCTTGCTGGCAGAGTACACCGACATCCCCGGCATGCCGACCAAACCGCCGACCGAAGCATTGTTCACGATCGCCCCGCCGCCGCCACGAAGCATGGCAGCGATCTCGTGTTTCATCGCCAGAAAGCATCCTTTGACGTTCACGCCGAAGACTTCGTCGAAATTCGCCTCGTCTTGCTCGGGAAGGTTTCCCGGGAGGCCCTCGACTCCTGCGTTGTTGAAGGCGTAGTCGATGTGGCCGAATCGAGTCATCGCCGAGTCGATGAGTCGCTCAACGTCCGACTCGAGGCGAACATCGGTCGGGACGAAAACTCCATCCGCACCTGCGTCGCGGACAAGCCGCAACGTCTCGTGGCCCTGATCCGGGCGACGGCCAGCCAGGACAAGGCAAGCGCCCTCCTTGGCCCAAGCAATGGCCGCCGCCCGACCGATCCCGCTCGTCGCGCCGGTCACCAGGACAACCGACCCCTCAAATCGTTTCATGCGGCATCCTCCGAACCTTCAGAACGTTTTCTCCAGTCTTCATGTGTTGTCCTCCCCGAGGGACTGACCTACACTTCATACAGT
>JAOAAM010000674.1 GCA_026418875.1 Gemmataceae bacterium
CCATGGGAGATACCTCAAAGGCGGAGACGGAGGCCGCGGCAGAGAACCACACGGCATGGGGCTTGGGGATGTTGTACGCCTTGGTGGGAATCGAGTAAATTTCTTCCGATTCCCCAGCGTCCAAGGGGTTTTCCCGGAAGGGGCAGGCCATCGCACCGAGGCGGAGTGGGGCGACGGTGTTCTCGTCCTCAGTGTCGGAAATGCCTCACGCTGGTGAAGATCATCGCCAAGCCGTGACGGTCGCAGGCATTGATGGAGTCTGCATCACGGACCGACCCCCCCGGCTGCACGATGGCGGTTACGCCGGCGGCTGCGGCTTCCTCGACGTTGTCGGCGAAGGGAAAGAACGCATCGGAGGCGAGTACGGCACCTCGGGCACGCTCTCCCGCTTTCTGGACGGCAATCCGCACGGCGTCCACCCGGCTCATTTGCCCCGCCCCCACGCCGACCACCTGACCGTCTCGTGCTACGACAATCGCGTTGCTCTTCACGTGCTTGCAGACCCGCCAGGCGAAACGCAAATCGGCGTCTTCGACGGCGGTCGGCGATCGCCGGGTCACACAGCGTGCCTGGCCCCAATCGTCGCGGGGGAGGTCACGCGACTGCACCAGCATGCCGCCGCTGATCCGGCGAAGGTCGATCTCGTCCGGGTGATGACCGGGACTTCCCGCGGCAACCAGGCGGAGATTCTTGCCCCACTTGGGGCGTTCGGTCAACAGTCGGACGGCCGTCTCACTGAACGATGGAGCGACCATGCATTCGATAAACCGCTGTCGCGAGGAATCGGTGATGCGCTCCGCGGTGGCTTCGTCCACTTCACGGTTGAAGCCGAGGATGCCCCCAAACGCGCTCATCGGATCGCCCTCGTAAGCGCGCTCGAAAGCGTCGGGCAGTTGTGGGGCGATCGCCGCCCCGCAAGGGTTGTTGTGCTTGATGACGACACATGCTGGCTCGCTGAATTCGGCGACCAAAGCCCATGCCGAGTCCAGATCCAGCACGTTGTTGTACGAGAGTTCTTTCCCGCCCAGCACGGTCGCCTGGGCGATTCCGGGGTGCTTGGGTCGCCGTTCGGCGTACCAGGCGGCGGCTTGATGTGGGTTCTCGCCGTAGCGGAGGACCTGTCGCCGGTCCAGACTCAGCAGAAACGTCTGAGGGAATTGTTCGCCGTTGGTTCGCTGCATGAAGTTGGCAATCGCGGCGTCATACGACGCCGTTCGAGCGAAAGCCCGGGCCGCCAGTCTCTGGCGTGTTTCCAAAGATAGGCTTCGCGCCGTTCGTAACTCCGCGATGATGTCGGGATACTGGCTGGGATCGGTGACCACAGCGACGTCGTGGAAATTCTTCGCCGCTGCCCGGATCAGGGCGGGACCACCGATGTCGATATTCTCGATGATCTCTTCCGGAGTCGCCTCCGGCCGGGCTATCGTCTCTTCGAAGGGGTAAAGGTTCACGACCACCAGGTCGAAGAGGGGCAAGTCGAGTTCGGCCATGGTCGCTTGATGTCGAGGATTCGCTCGAATCGCGAGAATCCCTGCATGAATCCGCGGGTGCAAAGTCTTGACCCGACCGTCGAGGACTTCGGGGAAGCCGGTCACGTCGCTGACATCGCGAATGGGCAGTCCCGCCTCCGCCAATGCTCGTTTGGTCCCGCCGGTCGAGACCAATTCCACCCCCAGAAGGTGCAGCTCACGCGCCAACTCGACCAGACCCGATTTGTCGGAAACACTCAGCAGCGCTCGGGAGAGGGGACGCGACATCGTCATGGCCCGGTTCATTCATTTCGATTTCATCTTCCTGCTGTTATAGAACCCGCTATGACGACTGGGCTTGAGCCTGTGGGGGGGCTGCGGTTACTCCCTTTGGAATCTTTGATCCGCACTGGGCCGGTCGATCACGCGGCGTGGAACTATCGGCCTATTTTGGGACGCATCCAGCGTTGGCGCTTTCACATGATCTTGCGTTTGCTTCCAGGGCAGCCGGTCGAGCGGTTGCTGGAGGTTGGTTACGGCAGCGGCATCTTCCTCCCCGAATTATCCCGACATTGCCGGCGACTGTATGGGTTGGACATTCACGACGCCGCCCCCATCGTCGAGCAGTGCCTCGCGCGGCTGGGCATCGACGCCCGCTTGATTTGCGGGTCGGCGGAGTCCATACCCTACCCGGATCGCTTCTTTGACCTGGTGGTTGCGGTCAGCAGCCTCGAGTTCATCGAACATCCCGAGCAGGCGGCGCGGGAAATCCGACGTGTTTTGAAACCGGACGGCCGTTTGATCGCGGTGACTCCCGCCCACTCCCGCGTGGCTGACTTGGGACTTCGCCTTCTCACCGGAAAAAATGCCCGCCGAGAATACGAGACACGACGGGAACGGCTACTCACAGCCTTCGCGGCCGACTTTGAAGTGGAACGTTTGATAACCGTTCCAAGGTGGGCTTGGAGCGGCCTGGCTATCTATCGCGGATTACGTTGGCGTCCGCGGCTGGACTTGAAGAACGTTTCCCCGACGGCGAACCTGAACACCGCCGGGCAGGTCGACCGCTGAGGTTCGGCCCATGACGACATCCCACACCCGACGCCAACTCCGATAGCCGACTCGGTCGATCGGCCAACCTTCCCGACGCCAGATCAAGCGAAGGGCCTCGCAACCGACCAATTCCGGAACCCGTCCCAACTTCGTCACGTTCAACACGAGTGTTGCCCCGGCGCGGGGCAATTCGCTGTTCTTCACCGCTCGACGTGCCTGCTGCCGCAACAAACGATACTGGTGTTGGGCCTGCTCTGCGACGTGGGTGAGGATGGACACGATGGCTGGATTGTACCGCTGTTCCAGTAGGGGCAGCAACTCGCGGCGAATGCGATTGCGGAGGAAGCGAAGGTCGGCGTTGCTCGAATCGCTCCGAAAATCCTGTCCGATCGCTTCAAGGTACGCCAACACCTCGGATCGGCGAATGCTCAACAACGGTCGGCGAAGCTCGAGAGCGGGGTTCAGGCGAGTACGCGGCAGGATTCCGCGTAGCCCCCGCCAACCTGTCCCACGAATAAGTCGGTGCAGGACTGTCTCGGCCTGATCGTTGGCCGTGTGGCCGGTCACGATGCAAGAACAGCAATGTTTCTGGGCGACCTGTACCAAAAAGCGGTAGCGCAGCCGTCGAGCCAATGCCTCTAAGTTGACTCGCTCGGTACGAGCCTGACTAGCCGTGTCGATACGTTCACACTCGAAATGCAAGCGGTCAGCGTGCTCGACCTGAAAGCGGGCATGCAACCGACGGACGAAATCCTCGTCGGCATCGCTCTCGGCACCACGCAGGCTGTGATTGACATGAGCGATGACAATGGTGTCGAGCCGCGATGATGAGAGAACCGCCCGCAGCAGGGCCACGCTGTCCGGTCCGCCGGAGACGGCAACGACGATTCGCCTTGCGGGGTAGGGGGACTGAAGCCGCTCAGCCACCAAGCCGGGCAGGGTCAGGTGCATGCAGCACGAGATGCTTTGAGGATGGCCTGCTGTTCTTCCGAAGTCATGATAAATAGCCTCGAGCCACCCATCAATTCGACGGCATTCCGAATCTCAGGTCGGAAGCCGCACAAGTAGACGTGTCCGTTCTTGGCACGGATCAATTGCCGGACACGAAGCATCACCTGGAAGAATGACGTGGAGAACCGCTCGATGATCCCGAAATTAAAAATCACGTGGGCGCCTTCCGGCAGGTCGTCGAGTGAACTTCGTAACGAGCGGAACAGGGGCGTCTCTTCATCCGCAATGCTGTCCAACTCGGGACGGACATCGGGCTTTACGAACCGCACCACCCGAACCAGGGGAGCGATCTGCTCTTGCGTGAAGACGAAATCCATCGTGCCCAGCATGATTTGACCCCGCTCACCACCAACGTTGCATGGCCGCTCCCAGAGGAAATCGTCGCCAGCGAGGAAAACCTTTCAGAATCAACGGCTCTCGACCTTCGACGCTCGGCAGAACTCGGCAGCGGTGCAGGCGTACACCGCAGCAACGCGGATCAGGTCGTCCACGTCGACCCATTCATGGATTGTGTGCTGGCCGCCGGCCCTTGGGCCATGCGTGATTGCCGGGACTCGCGCCAGGTGATAGAAGCTGTTGCCATCGTCGACGAATGGTTTCGGTCCCGGGGGGATCGAACGGCGGCAGATCGCCTCGTAACTGCGGTAAAATGCGCCGACCACCGCGTGCGCCTCGTCCAGCCAGAACGCATCGCGAATCACTTGGAAGCGCAAGTCGTGCCCCAAACCACGACCGGCCGCAAACTTCTCGACTCGAGTGCGGAATTCTGCCTCGATCTCCTCCATCTTCGAGTCGGGAAGCCAGCGCCGAGTTCCCTCCATCCAGCAAATCTGCGGGAACTGGTTGAAGATCTCGCCGGCGTGGAATTGCCCCACGAAGACGCTGGCTCGGCCCGCCTCGGGATGCACCGACTGAGCCAACTGCTGATCCCATTCGTGCAAGTGCTGGATCAGCTCGGCCCCGGCGAGAATCACGTCGGGTTCCGCGGGACGCATCACCTCGTGGATCGGCGGACCCGGGCGTCGCAACTCCAGCCGCCAAGTGGCGGAACCTCGGCCAATTCGCGGAAGATGATCGCACAAGGGTTCCGGGATCAGCACCGCGTCGCCGTGAATCCCGTCACGAATCAATTGATCGAGTTGTTGGCCGAAGCCCCAAGGTGCCTCGTGGAGATCGTGCGCGGTCAACAAGATCGACCCGGCCTCGATCAACTCCCCCTCGCGAATCACTCGAAGGGCCTCGATCATGGCGGCGATTCCGCCTTTCATGTCCGATGCCCCGCTGCCGAGGAGGTTGGCCCCGTCCATCTCAGGTGGAACAAAGGGCAAATGAACGGTGTCGAGATGACCATCGAATTGCAGAGTCGGCCCCGGCCGCCCGGTGTCCCAGCGAACCACGACGGCGGGGGCGTCGGGATGGCCTGCGGCATGTCGCTCGACGGCGAATCCCTCGCTCCGAAGCATGTCCGCCAGCAGGTCGGACACGGCCCCCGCTGAACCCGTCGGGCTGTGCACCGCGATCAATTGCTTTGCCGTATCC
>JAOAAM010000686.1 GCA_026418875.1 Gemmataceae bacterium
ACATCCGGCCCTCGATCAAAAGGAACAGCACCACGAACATCACGAGTACGAATTGCACGAGCAACTCGGTGAAATACGTGCCGAGTTGTCCGAGCAGCCGATTGATGTTCTCGGGCTTCAACGCGGCCTCGACCGTTTTCAACAATTGCGACTCTTCGGGGTCTTCGGGGAGGATCTGATCGATATTGCCGGGGCTAATACTGGCGATTTTCCGGCGGAACTTGGCGTACTCCTGAACGCGTTCCTCGGGGTTTTGCAAGTTGGGCAGGCCGGCGATCATACGGGGGACGGCTAAGGCAAGACCCAAGACCACAATGCTGAACAGAGCCAGGAGCAGCGAGACGGCCCCGATACAGGCAACCGGCCAGGGAAATCGTCGCCGATGTAACCATTCGGCCACGGGCCAGAGCGTCGCGGCGAGGAGGACGGCGAAAGTCAGCGGGATGAAAATCGTTTCACCGAGCCGCAACGCCACGGCGACACCGAGCGCTCCGACAGCGTTCAATCCGATCCGCGTGGCCGAGGTGAGATCGAGTTGCATCCGGACCGTTCCCGAACAACCGACGTCGATCGTGAGTTCGTGACGGCTGCCCTGATGCCCTGACGGGCACCAGGCCTTACCGTGGTGGCATCAGCCCACCGATTGTATTTGGCTTGCCCGATGCGTGTTGTAAAGCAACATGGTGATCGTCATTGGCCCGACGCCGCCGGGCACCGGCGAGATCGCCCCGGCTACTTCGCGAACTCGATCGAAATCCACATCGCCGACCAGTCGTCCGTCCGCCGTTGGCGTCGTCCCCACATCGATGACGACCGCACCAGGCTTCACCATGTCGGCGGTAATGTAGCCGGGTTGCCCCAGCGCGGCGACGAGAATGTCCGCCCCGCGGGTGATGCCCGGCAGGTCACGGCTACGGCTGTGCGCCACGGTGACCGTGGCGTCCCCGCCCTCTCCCTTGCGCATCAATAACAAAGCAAGCGGTTTCCCCACGATCGTGCTTCGACCCACGATGACAACCTTCGCCCCGGCAATGGGGACATCGTGACGCAGCAGAAGTTGCTGAACCCCCAAGGGAGTGCATGCGACGAAGCGAGGAGTCCCCGCGGCGAGCAAGCCCAGATTCTCGGGGTGGAAACCGTCCACGTCCTTGTGCGGGGCCACCGCTCGGATCACGACCGATTCGTCGATGTGCGGCGGAAGAGGCAATTGCACCAAGATGCCGTGGACCGACGCATCGCCATTCAACTTCTCGATGAGGCGGAGTAACTCGGCTTGCGACGTCGATTCGGGGAGCGGGTGGTGAAAACTGGCGATGCCGACCTTCTCACAGGCCCGAATCTTACCCCGGACGTACCGGGTGCTATCTTGCCGCGAGCCGACCTGAATCGCCGCCAGGCCCGGGCGTGGTCCGCCCGTCGACACCTGCTCCGCGACTCGCTGGGCAAGCTCGGCTTGCATGACCGCGGCCAACGCCCTGCCGTCGATCAATCTCGCTGGCATCCCGTTGCGTCCTCCGCCTCGTCGTCGATCAATCTCGCTGGCATCCCGTTGCGTCCCCCGCCTTGCCGTCGATCAATCTCGCTGGCATCCCGCTGCGTCCCCCGCCTCGCGCGTTTGCCGTCGAATCGCCGTGGTTTATCGGTCCGTATCGCGCCATCGATCGTCTTCATCAAACCGCGATGGCGAATCGGACCATCCCCCCTCGGCCTCGTCGTTCCTGCCCCCCGTCCCCGTATAAAACTCTCGCACCGAAGGTGTGAGCAATAAGAGCAGAGCGAGCAGAGGATAACCCACCTGGATCACGACGTTGACGGCCAGCGCGCCGTAAGCAATGATCCCGAGCATTTCCGCGGCACCGGGACCGCCCTGCCCTTGTTGGGCCATGATCTCCTTCTGCGCCTCCAAGGTGACCGGGATCACCTTGGTGGCCTGGAGACCAACGTTGAAAAGCGTCACGACAATCAGCAGGATTGCCCCTCCGATGCAGAGGATTCGCCCCCAATTCTGCCGCATCAGCAAGCCAATCGCCGCGACGACGAGATCCAACGAGGCGAGCAAGGTCAACACGCCGGTTAGGAACTGAATGGTGTCGAGATTCGGAACGTTCTCTTTCAGCCGCTTGGTGAGTTCCTCGGCGGCTTTTTTCTGTTCGGGATCGGTGACAAAGGCTGTTCCGTCGCCGAGTGCCGGGCCAGCGACCAATCCGATGCCGCTGCAACAGGCGCAGGGCAGGAAAAGGATCAAGTTCATGATGGCGACGAACATCGCCGCGGCAGGGATCGACTTTGATCGGGCCATGGTTGCTCTCTTCCCCCGGGTTGGGCGTTACAGGCCGAACGCAGCACGCACCGGGGGCATGTTAGGAATGCCCGGTCGAAATGCCACCGGGAAACGGCACGCGACAGGGAATCGTCTCAAGCGTCAGAACAGCGACTCGATGACGTGACCGTTGCTCGTGAGATTCAGGGCGACAAGCTGCTCGCTGGTCAAGCCGACGCAGTGGAAAATGGTCGCTTGGAGATCGGCGGGGGTGACGGGGTTCGAGTTCGGATGTTCTCCCCGTGCGTCACTGTCGCCGACCACCCGGCCCCCGGCGACGCCTCCCCCTGCGACCAGGGCACAGTAGCATTTTTCCCAGTGATCGCGGCCGGCCTTGTCGTTGATCTTCGGCGATCGCCCGAATTCGCCGACGGCGACCACGAGCGTTGATTCCAGCAAACCCCGCTCATCCAGGTCGATCAAAAGGGCCGATAGCGCCTGATCCAACCACGGGGCGTGACGATCCTGCATGATCTGGAAATTGCGGTAGTGATGGTCCCAACCGCCGTCCCCCGCATCCTCCTCAGCCTCGACGTGGTCGCTCCAATTCACTTGGACGAACGGCACGCCATGCTCGACGAGCCGCCGAGCCAACAGGCAGGATTGGCCAAAGCGAGTCTTGCCGTAGCGGCGGGACAACTTGTCCGGCTCTTTCGACAAATCGAACATAGTCCGCGCTTCGGGAGACGTGAGCATGGCGAACGCTTGGGCACGATACTCGTCGATCGCCCGGGCCGAGCGCAGGTCGCTTGCGGCCTGGTCCAATCGCGAGAGGGCGGTCATCAGCGAGCGGCGGTCGATCAGTCGCTCCGGAGTCAGGTCTTCGGGCAATTGCAGGCCGGGGATCCGTGTTCCCTGGGCGGGGTCGTATTCGAGGCGAAATGGGTCGTACAGTGCCCCCAACTTTCCGCCCCCCTCGCCGATGATCGATTTCTTTCCCTGGTGCAAGCGCCCGCCGATGACCATGAATGGAGGCAACGACGAGGACTGGGCACGAGCTTTGGCGACGACTGAACCAGCGGCCGGGTGCGGTGTGCCGCTCGTCTGTTTCCCGCCAAGGTCCACTGCACCGCTGCTGCTGCCGGTTAAGCCGATCGTCCCGGCCACGCCGTGATCGTTCGAGTGAGTGTGTAACGAACGAATCAGGGCGTATTTATGCGACAGATTCGCCAGCTGTGGGAACAATTCGGTGACGCGGACAC
>JAOAAM010000696.1 GCA_026418875.1 Gemmataceae bacterium
GGCATAGACCATTCGCGTCCAGGTGACGGCTCGCTCCGGAACCATGACGCCGAACTCCAACGAGCCGAACCGGGTTCGCGTCGCCGGGTCGTTTTGCAAGAAGTTGCGAATTTCTTGATCGATGGACAAACCACTCGCCCAACCCGCTGGCGTGTCCGATCCACCCTGGATGTTGCCCGGGAAAAGCTCGACACCGGTCAGCAGGCAGCCGATCCCCCGCATGTGGGCATCGCCGTCGCCGCGAATCTTGTCGCAAACCCCGTGCAGAAACAGGACCCGATCGCGCCAGGGTTCCAGCGGCTCGGTGCTGGCTTTGAATTTGAAGGTCTCGCCGGTTTCGTCGGGCCAGAACGTGGGCGGAAACACTCCATTGGGGCTGAACATGACGACCAGCCGCTGTTTCACCCGCGACGGCTCCCCGGCACGAAGCCCGGGCAGGTTCAACACGAAGGGCACCGCCGCCGCACTCAAACCCAGACTGCGGATAAATTCACGTCGCGTGGTGTGACGAGGCATGGTGGTCTCCCTAGTTGATCCAACTCTATCTTATCGGACTTCCCGCGCCGGCCGTTCGCCAAATTCTCGATTCACCGCGTCGCCCCCATTGCTCCTTGATCGACGGGTGTCTGGGAGGACGCGGTGGTCGTCCGGCCGTGTCGTGCCGTCGTGGCCATGATCTCCACCGCCAGGTCGCGGATGTTGAAACCTCTCGCCTTGAAGGTTTCGACCAAGGTCTCCAGGGTGCTCGGACCATAAGCCCGAACGGCTTGGTGGGTCAGTTGGTGGAACAGTTGTTCGACAAAAGCCTGATGAGCTTCGTGGCTAGCGGCCAAGAACTCGGCCAGCTGCCGCGCACCGTTCACCGTGACTTCCCGGCCGTCGCGGGTCAGGTAGCTGCCTTGGGCATTCACGGGTTTGCCCCGATCCTGCTCGCGATAGCGGCCGACGGCGTCGAAATGCTCCAACGTAAATCCGAGCGGGTTGATGATGCCGTGGCAAGTCATGCAGGCGTTCGGTTTGGTCTGCAACTCGACACGTTCCCGCGTGGAGAGATTCGGGTGCAGGTCGGGGCTGAGGGGGGCGACAGCCTCGGGCGGCGGACGAAGTGACACGCCCAAGACGCCCCGGGCCAAGAACACCCCACGATGGATGGGCGAGCTCTCCGTGCTATGGGCGAAGCTAGTCATCAGATAAGGATGGGTCAGCACGCCGGCCCGTTTGCCCTCGTCCAGCCGAAACCGTTGGAAGCGGACGTCATTTTCAGGCACGGGTTCGACAGCGAAGAATTGGGCCAACCTCCGATTCAGCGGTAGTTCTTCGTCCAAGAGCAGCCGACGGAAATCGGCCTCGGGCGACTCGATCAACTCGTCGAGGAAGATTTCCAGCGACTGCCGCAAGTCGCTGATGATCTCCGGCGTGAACCCAGGGAAGCGCGATGGGTCTTTGGCCAGGTCCAAGCCGTGGTCGGCCCGCGCCCATGTGAGCAGGGCCTTGCGTAGCTTCGCCTTGGCGCGGAGGTCTTGCACCATGCGCTGTGCTTGAGCGACCAGTTGCTCGCGGTTGGCTAGTTGACCTGCCGAGGCTGCCTTCCAGAGTTCCCGATCCGGAAGCGAGTCCCACAAGCCGAAACTCAGCCGGGCAGCGACGTCGAATGGATCCGAGCCGCCGGCCACTTCGCGAAACAAGAACCTTGGCGATTTCAGGGCCAGCAGAACGACCCGCTTGATCGACGTTTCGCTGTCCTGAGCGGCGTCGAACTGTCGCTCGACCAGGGCTGATTGTTCGGGAGAGAGCGGCCGACGCCAGGCCCTCTCGACCAAAGTTTTGGCGAATTGCCGGAGCTTGGCCCGCCGCTCGGGAGAGTCGGTCACGCCCGAGGCTTCGTCCGGGTTGATGTTGGCCGGATTCTGTCTCTTATACACATCTCCGAGCCC
>JAOAAM010000734.1 GCA_026418875.1 Gemmataceae bacterium
GAAGCGATCCAGCAAACGCCCGCCGATATAGCGAGCCAGCAATTCGGCCGTCGTATTCTCGATCGGAAGGAGCACGCAGTCACCACGGGGAAAAACCCATTCACGGTCTCTGTAGACCACGCGCACGGAATTGGCCGACTCTTCGACACGGATGTGGGAATTGCGTGTGGCCAACAACATGTGATGGTCGAGTTCGTCCGTGATCTCCTTCGTCAATCGTTTCAAGGCGATGAAGTCGAACAGGTAGTAGTTTTCATCCAAAAGGCCCTCCAGCTCGACGGTGGCGCGGTAGTTGTGTCCGTGCAATCGTTCGCATTTATCGCCTTCGTAGCTGATGAAATGTCCGGCGCAAAAGACCAGGTGATCTTTGGTAACACGGACGTGGTAGCGTTCGGCGGGCATAGCGCAGTCAATCCATGAAGAGACATCAGAACCGGAGTGGAAACTCGATCATACCTGAACGAAGAGCCACGAACAAGGAGGCCGCGGTCAAATCGGCAGTGCTTCCGGGATTTCGCCGGTGGCCATCGGCGCGGAGCCAAGCATCGAATTCACCCCAGGAAAGCTGACCGTTGAGCACGCCTCTCGCCTGCCGTTGGGCCTCTTCCGCAGTAGCCAGCCCACAGCGCCGAGCAATGTGCGAGTCGCCCAACTCAGCCAAGAGCCGTAGATGACAACGCACGATGGACTCTTCCAGTCCGAGAGGTAACGTAATTCGCCGCGCCTCGTCCCATGGGGGAAGAATTCTCACGGTTGTCGGCTCACACAGGGCAGGCACCCCGATCTGAAACACGTCTGCGAAATCCGTCGCATATTGCCGCGCGATCAGGTCACGGTCGGCAGCCAGCGCCATTACTTCGCGCAAGGGCAAGGTCGGCTCGCGAAAGACATCTTGTTGCGTGGCCCGTCCTAAGCCGCCGGGTCGCGCTAGCCGGATCGCCGAGAACACTGCTCGGCTGTCCTCGACGGTCAACCCACGCAAGACGCTCGCGACATTGTCGACAGGTTCGGAGGCCGCTAATGGTGCCAAGGCCAGTACCAAGCCCAAGTTGCTGTTGGTCGCGCATGCCTGCCGGGTCCGCTCGACGCATTGGAGAACCGTCACGCCGACACTTTCCCGCGAGGCTTGCTCGAAGATGGGCGCGATGGCTGCGGCACTGACCAGCAAGTCGAGGTAGGTGAGGTCGGCAAAATCATGGAACCGCGTCACATTGCCGGGCTTCCTCGCGGTCGCCTCCAAGATGCACGCCAGTTGAACACATTGTCCGACGGACCATGCCGGCACAGGACGAGACCTCATTTCGGGAAGCAAACCGCAGTTTACAGGTTATTGTAAAGCCCAGTCGAGGCGTCAGCCCGTAGCGGCAGGCGGATGTGAGAAACATCATTGGCCATGGAAAAAAACAGGCCGCCCGGAGGCGGCCTGCGTGATCCATCTTCACGAACCCGCGGTTATTCGAGCAAGAGGTTTGCTTCCCACCCGACTCGCTCGGCACTGGCACGTAGTTTTTCCAGCGCGCGGTTTTGAATCTGGCGGACCCGCTCCTTGCTGATGCGGAGCAGATGGCCGATTTGCCGCAAGCTGTGCGTGCCGTTGCCGGTCAGACCGAAGCGCAGGTCCAGAACCTTGCGCTCTCGCGGTCGAAGGTTTTCCATGAGGAAGCTCAACGCCTCTTGACGTTCCGAGCATTGCTGTTGCGTGGCACTCTGCGTGTCGGGCATCGCCTCGGTGAGCTTGAAGTCGCTGTCGTCATCCAGGACGGCGTTGAGGCTCACCGGAGTCCGAGTGGCGGTTTGCAGATGGGTCAGATGCTCCAAGCTGCTGCCGGTCCGGCTGGCCAGTTCCTGCGGGCTTGGGAGATGCTTTCCGCCGTGAGCCAAGGCTTCGGACTCTTGTTGCAGTAACCCCAGCTCCTGCAAGTGGTGCGGGCTAAGGCTGACGAGGTGGCTCTGCCGTGCGACGGCGATTTGCAACGTCTGCCGAATCCACCAGGTCGCGTAGGTGGCGAGACGTGTGCCATGACTGACGTCGAATCGGTCGATGGCCTGCATCAAGCCGCAAACGGCTTCTTGCAACAAGTCGGCGTAGCTGAGGGAGTGATGACGGAATCGTTTGGCGACGTGGGCAGCCAAGCGGATATTCGCCGAGGCGAGGCGGTGCTTGTAGTGGACGTAGCGCTCATGAAGCCGTCGAACGGTGGTATGACTGAGGCACTCGGCGTTGCAGTGGTCGCGGATGAATTGGGCCATCGGCCAGGGTTCCATGGGGGGCCGATGCTGCCGCAGGTTCGGGACGTGCCGGATCATTTGCTTGACCAGGTCGATTTTGCAGTCCCAGAAATTTGCGAGCAACTCACGCTCTTCTTCCGGCGTCAACAGGTCGGAGGAGAACGTGGTTTGCGGGGAGATCGTCGTGGCCTTGGCCGAGGCCAGCGTTCGCTTTCTCCGGACAGGTTTCATTGGGGAGGGTCCTTCGTACCACATCTCGGAACGACAATTCCACCGCGCGGGTCCGCCCCGTGCGGGCTGCCTGTTGCCGCGAACAGCCGTGGGGAGGTAAACAACTCCCGTACCGCTCCCGAGAAAAAAAGGGCCAGCCCCGGGATCGGATCACCGTCTGCCGTTCACGCAACGAGGCATCTGGGGGACAACCCCCGAGTCATCCTCAACACGTCCTTGCGTCGAAAGATGAAAAGCTGTCGACCGCCATCCGACGAGCCGACATCTTCAGGAGGGTTCAGCACTCTCTTGCTTCCCGTATCGAGTCACCAGATTGTAGTGGCACTCGACTTTCACTGCAAGAGATTTTTTACAAACTTTTTTCGATCCTAAGTGTTTCATGCACACGCACATTATACCCAAATTCGCCAAAATCCCAAGACCCCATCGTCACACGTTTTTTCTTCACCGGACCTCAAAAAATATCGCATTATAAAAGTTAGGGATTGAGTCATAGCGGCGGCCGTGTTCGGTTTCCGCACCCGAGGATGTCGTCCAATGTGATTGACCGATGTTTGAAGAATAGGTGCCGTGGTGGGTTTCCAGTGCGCTGTCCTTGCTGTCGACGACGAGCCAGCCGTCCTGGCTGTGCTCAAAGCCTTGCTAGACAAGGACTTCCAGGTCGTCACCGCACACTCCGCCGCTCAGGCCCGGGAAATCCTGAAACAGCGCGCCATCGACATTGTCCTGTCCGACCAGTTCCTCCCTGATGGTACCCCCCACGCCGAGACCGGCGTCCAGTTATTGGAGTGGGTTCGGCAGCATCGACCCGCCACCGTCCGTATTCTCATGACCGCCCAGGCGTCCCTTCAGGACGCCATCGACTCGATTAATCGCGGCCAAGTCCATCGATTCCTGGTCAAACCGCTAAATGGTGCTGCCCTGTTGGACACTTTGCGGGACACTGCCAAGGCGATCATCCTCGAGCGAAGCCACGAAGACCTTCTCGCCCGATTGCGGCAACTCAATCAGGAATTGGAAGAGCGGGTGCAGCAACGAACCCGAGAACTCGAGGAACTGAACCGCCAACTGACACACAAAAACTCGATCCTAGAGCGGATGGCCTTGACCGATCCGTTGACCGGATTGCCCAATCGCCGGGCGATGGAGCGGCTCGTGCGAACCGAGATCCAACGCCGTGCCCGCCATCCCGCTCCGCTCTCCCTCATCATCGTCGACGTCGATCATTTCAAGCAGATCAACACGCGCTTCTTGTTGCCGGGTGGGGATCAGGCGTTGATTTGGCTAGCCCAAGTGCTGGCACAAAACGTTCGCTCAATCGACACTGTGGGCCGGATTGGCGGCGAGGAGTTCATGATCCTTGCTCCGGATACCCCCGGCGACGGTGCCAGTGTGCTGGCCGAGCGGCTGCGAAGTGCGGTGTCTGCCGGCAGCACACACTACCAAGGAAAAGAAATCCGTTTGACGATCAGCCTCGGCATTGCCGTCGCAGATACCGCCTCCCCCGTGACGGCGGAGGGCCTCCGAGAATTGGCGTCGGCTGCCTTGGCCGAAGCAAAAGCGTCGGGTCGAAACTGCTGCGTGGTCCGCTCCGTCTTGGCCACCGAACCCCTGGCGAGCGAAATCTCAGTCGAGCAACGAGAAGGCCACCCGACCAACGAACCCCCTCTCCCATAGTTCGTCGCATCGGGTGGCCAATGCGGATCCAAGCGACTCGCCCCGGCCGTGAACCACCTCTCCCATAGCCCGCGGCACGAAGGCGGTCCTGGTATCCGCGGTTGCCAGATAATGCGAAGCGAGTGCCAGAACTCCGAGCGATTCTCGACCAGTGAGCGCAACTTCTTATTGATCCGACCGATGCACGACGACGACCAGTCGACGCCGACGTCGAAGGACTCTGCCGTTTGCCTAGATTTTTTGCGATGACTGCGCGAATTCTTGGCGATCACACTGAGCGAAAATCGTTGAGTTTTCGCCCCCAGAGTGTCGAAAGGGTTGTTGAGTTCGTTGACGTCCGAGACAGCCCGAATTACGATGATTAGGGGACCGGCGGTTTCTGCATCGGGCCACTCGGGCAGAATGTCGCGGCTCGCCGACAAGCCCCCTCGTCTTCTGCACGCAGGAAATCATGGCTACCGACGTACGCTTGAAGGAAGGTCTGCCCGAAATCACCTCCGCGTTGGTTTCCAACTACGTCGAGTGCAGCAAACTGAGCCACCTAGGCCACAAACCGCTGCCCAGCCGTGCTGCCGTCCTTGATATTTTGGCCGATCTGTATGACCTGCTTTACCCGGGATTTGGCCGCCGGCAGAACTTGCACGTCGGGAATGTCGAATACTTCGCCGGGGAACTCATCGACGGATTGCACGATAAACTGACACAGCAGATCGCCGCCGCCCTGCGCCACGAACTCTGCCACGAAGCGCCACATGTGGACTTTGAAGCGCTCGGGCAGCAAAAGGCGATCAGCTTTTTGCGGAAGCTCCCTGAAATCCGCTGTGTGTTGGGTCAGGATGTCGAGGCGGCGTACGCCGGCGACCCCGCGGCGAAGAGCTATCACGAAATCATCTTCTGCTACCCCGGCCTCGAGGCGGTCACCATTTACCGCGTCGCCCATGAACTGCTGAAGCTCGGTGTGCCGTTTATCCCCCGCATGATGACCGAAGTCGCACACTCCAAGACGGGCATCGACATCCACCCCGGTGCCAAGATCGGCCCCGGCTTCTTCATCGATCATGGCACTGGCGTCGTCATCGGTGAAACCTGCGAAATCGGCTCCCACGTCAAAATTTACCAAGGCGTCACCCTCGGAGCACTCAGCTTCCAACGGGATCAGGATGGGAACATCGTCCGCGGCACCAAGCGACATCCTACCTTGCACGACCATGTCGTCGTGTATGCCAATGCCACGATCCTTGGCGGCGACACCGTCATCGGCCATCACTCAGTAATCGGCTCGAACGTCTGGCTCACCCAGTCCGTCGAGCCTTACACCGTGGTGCAGTTGGAAAAGCCGCAACTGCGGATTCGCGGTTCCCGAAGCGACGGTACGGGCCTGATGTACCACATCTGACCAATCAGCACGAGTGGGTGGCCGCTCCCGCGGCCAAAATCTGGATATCTTGAGCCGACCTCATCGGTCTTTAAGCATCGCAGGTTGTCCGGGTCACTCGCCGATCCCCGTCAAATCGAAAAGGTGAAAACACCCCCTCGATCCGAAGGCGAGTTGCTTGCCATCGGGTCGGATCGCAAATCCGCCGACGTATCCGTGCGGGGCAATGAAGGTCACGGGTTCGGCCTTCGGGTTTTGCAAGTCGATCAGTGTCACCCGCGGTTGGGGCAGGTCCGTGGGGTCCGCGTTGGGGTCGGACGAAATTTTTTTGTCTGCCGGCGGCATCCAGGGGATGGCGAGCCATCGGCCATCAGGGGTGAATTCCGACGACCACGAGACGGGATGCTTCCACGGAATGGAGCGAACCACCTGTCGCCGGCCGATGTCCCAGACGTGCAAACTGTCCTTTCCGTTGAAAAATACGAACCATTTGCCGTCCGGCGTGAATCGACCATTCATCCAACCGTAGGAACCTGGGTCGGGAGAGCCCGTCCACCGGCCGATCTCCGTCAAATTCTCCGTGTTGAGGAAAATCAGAGTCGGCTCCGCACCTTTCTTTCCCACCAGCTGCAAGACCAAGGCATGGCTTGCCGGGGAGTGGCCGAGGACTCGCGGGGACCGTCCGTCGTCACTCCGATGCTCCCACTGGTGCAGCACTTGCCGCTCAGGGAAGGTCAAAAGCCGGACTTGGGTGGTCTTGGTCGGCGGATCATTTTGCGCTACGATCATTTGTCGGCCATCAGCGCTGAACTCCACGTCCAAGTCACCTTCTCCGAGTTCAATCGGCTCGCCGGTCGCGGTGTCCCAAAGAACCGTGGCGATTCGATTCCGCTCGGTATTCAGCGAACTGAACCGCTCCCTTGAGAGAATGTAACGGCCCTCGTGAATGATTCGGGCAAAAACATTACCACGACCCCGGGGTGGAACCCACGGAGCCAACTCTTGTTTCGTTCGCAGATCCCAGCGTCGGATGCGCCCGGTGTATTCGAGGCGTCTCAACTTTTGGCCATCCCGCTCGATCGGAACTGCGTTTCTGTCCTCCGTAGCCACGTACAGCATTGACCAATCGTGGTTGAGGAAGGCATACTCGCCCGACCCCCGATAACCTGCGGGGGTGTCAATGCGCAGAATTTCCCTCCCCGAATCCACGTCCCAAAACTGGACGATGCCCGAGGGATAGCCCGACGTGAACAGGCGCTTTCCGTCGCCCGAGTATTTCAACGAGAACACTATTCCGTTCGGATCCGGATGCGGCAACGTCTTCTTCCATGCCGGGGAAATTGGCTCCGACTTTGGAGGGGGCTTGGGCGGCAACACCGACAGGGTCAACGTCGTCGGCTGCACATTCCCTTCTTTCCATGCATCGAAGCTCAATCGAACGGTAGCCAAACCAGCGGAAATCGTATCGGAGGCTCGGACCGAGCCTTTGAAGTTCACCGTTCAACATCGATCCTTCAATTCGACCCTTTCGGTGATGGGCTTCTCCCCTTCCTTCGCGGGAAAGGTGATTTCGGCTACCGGATGGAGCTCCTTCGGGACGGTCCCCTCGTAGGCGATCATGGCGAGGGTGCCCGGGCCGGAACCTCGCGCACCAACGACCAGAACGAATTCGACACCTCGGCCCACTTGCAGCTCCGGCTTGATCGTGTAGAAGTTCAAATCCAACGGTCCCGCGTAATGCAAGACCGGGGCCTCGCTCGGCGTCGGAGCAAATTGCAACACGCCGTTTAAGTCGGTCGGTCCTGACACAAAGTCCACACGCCCGCCGTCGCCGCCGCCCTTGATCCCTGGTCGCTCCGCCTCGACGCGGACCATGTAACCCAAAGCCATGCGATCTCTCTGCAAGGCGGCTCTCACCGCCGGCAATTCACCAGGAGGACCGTCTTCAAACCTCTTCAGTCGGATGGCCGTCACGGTCAATGACTTGGGGGGAAGTTTACCGACCTTCAGCGTCCCAACTTCGAATAAATAGCCCTCTGGTTCTTCGTTTGTCTTGGCCCTGGCAACTCGCGCGGCGACTTTCTCTCCCGCCTCGGTTAAGTCGCCATTGCCATTGCGATCCACGTACAACGACTCGCCGTCATGGACGAGCCAGACCCGTTGTTTCGCTTCCGCATCGAAGACCAGCAAGCAATAGCTCGGCTGGCCCTGGTATTTCGGTTCTTTCCCAATTCGCCGATCGAATTCCGGCGTCGCCGCGACGAGTTTTGTGACAATGACTGCCCAGATGGACACGCCGATAATCCGCATTGTCTGACCTCATTGTGTGAATCCATCGAGCCTTTTCGACGAAATGGTTGAGCCTGGAGTCTAACCGTCGCATAAGGTCAAGTCAACCTTCGGCCGGAATTGATTCGACCCCGAACCGTAGTCGGCTGGGGTTGAGGATCGACTTGGATCGGTGGTCGACCCAGATCGGTGATCGACTTGGAACGGTGGTCGACCCAGATCGGTGATCGAGCCAGATTGCGAATCAG
>JAOAAM010000763.1 GCA_026418875.1 Gemmataceae bacterium
CGGCTCGCTTCCTGCCGAAGCTGCTACCGTGGTATTCCCCGTATGCCAACCTATGCCTGCATCGGAAAATTCTCGTCCTCGATGGCCGAATCGGATTCACCGGCGGGATGAACATTCGTGCCGGACACGATCCTCGGAAGATAGCGCGGCATCGGATTCAGGACTTGCACTTCCGCTTGGAAGGCCCGGTCGTGCATCACTTGCGCAAGGTTTTCGCCGGCGATTGGCACTGGACGACGGGGGAGGTGCTTCGGGGAAAACACTGGTTCCCGCGCCTGGAGGCGGACGGCCCCGTCTTGGCGCGGGGAATTGCCAGCGGCCCGGACGACAATTTCGAGAAAGTGCGGATGGCCCTCGTCGGGGCGCTGAGTTGTGCGCGGGAGACGGTGAAGGTCATGACGCCGTACTTCCTGCCCGATAGTGCGTTGATCGCGGCACTCAATGCCGCCGCCCTGCGGGGTGTTCGGGTGGACATCCTCATCCCGGCGAAAAACAACTTACGCTTGGTCCAATGGGCTTGCCAGGCGCAACTCTGGCAAGTGCTGGAGCACGGTTGCCGGGTGTGGCTCACGCCGCCGCCTTTCGACCATTCCAAAATGATCCTCGTCGACGACGAGTGGGCGATGATCGGCTCGGCGAATTGGGACACGCGCAGCCTGCGTCTGAATTTCGAGTTCAACGTCGAGTGTTACGACCGGGGACTAACCGCAGACCTGACCCGGATCGTACGGCAGCGCCTCGACGGAGCGCGACCCATCACGCGCGAGGAACTCGACGACCGCCCCTTGCTGACGAAGCTGCGCGACGGGGCGGCATGGCTGTTGTCGCCGTACTTGTGATCCACCGAAGCCCGAGATGGCAAGCATGTCCAGGGAAAGTCCGCCGGTTGCATCGATGACAGGGCTGAGCTGGGAAGAGGCACGGCGTCGCGCGGCTGCGGGCGAGGACAACCGAGTCCGTGTCTCGCTTTGGACAGCCTACCGCGACATCTTGATCCGCAATCTGTTCACGCTGTTTAATCTGCTCGTCGTCCCGGCGGCCATCGCACTGTTCCTACTGGGCGATTGGCGTGCCGGCTGGGCGGTCAGCGGCATGGCGGTGGTGAACACGGCCATCAGCCTGGTGCAGGAACTTCGGGCGAAACGGCTGCTCGACCAATTGACGCTTCTCGCCGAACCGAACGTCACGGTCCTGCGTGAGGGGAAACCCCACTCGATTTCGTCGGGGGATGTGGTTCGGGGCGACGTGTTGATCGTGTCGGCCGGCGAGTCGATTGTCGCGGACGGTCCGTTGTTGGAGGCCACGTCGGTCGAGGTAGATGAGTCGTTGTTGACGGGGGAATCGGACCCGGTGGCCAAAGCCCGGGGCGACCACCTGCTCTCCGGCAGCTTATGCGTCGCGGGCCGGGGAGTTTATCGAGCCGATCGGGTCGGCCCCGAGGCGTTTGCCCAGCGGTTGACCATCGAAGCGCGGCAATACCGCCACGCCCTCAGCCCGTTGCAGCGGGTTTTGAATCGGATCATCCAGGTCTTGACCGCAGTCACCGTGCTGCTGTCGATCGTGTACGCCGGGCTTCACGTCGCCGGTCAGGTGTCGGCGGAGGAGATGTGGCGGATGATCGCGGCGACGGTCACTTCGATGGTGCCGCAAGGTCTCGTGCTGATGACCACGCTCGTCCTGACGCTGGGGGCGGTGCGGCTGAGTCGGCGGGGAGCGGTTGTGCAGCGGCTCAGCGCCGTGGAGTCGATGGCGGCGGTGGAAGTTCTTTGCCTGGACAAGACAGGCACGCT
>JAOAAM010000802.1 GCA_026418875.1 Gemmataceae bacterium
GTGTACGACCTGGGGAAATCGTCCAAGCCCGCCCGGCCTGGGTGGACTTACTACCGGGTGTTCGTCGGCAACAACGCGATGTTCGATGAATCCCGACCGACCCAGTTTGGGCGAATCAGCGACGGAATGTCGAATACGATCATGATCGTGGAAGCGGAAGAGGCGGTACCTTGGACTCAACCGTGCGAGCTGCCGTATGATCCAAAAAAACCGCCGAAAATCGGTTTCCATTGGGGAAGGAAAGCGAACGTTTTGATGGCGGACGGGGCTGTGCGGACGATCTCCCGTCCGGTGGACCCGACGTGGTTGCACCGCCTGATCCAGATGAATGATGGTCAGCCGGTTTGGTTTCCCGATTGACTTTGCCGCCCACCGAGGTCGTTTGTTATGATTCGAGCCGTGTCTTCACTCTCCCTCGGCTTGGTCGTGTTGCTGACGTTGCCCGGGTGCCGCGACACGAACCGGAAGTCCGGGTTGCCGCGAGCGCAGGTTCGGCATTTGAACCCGGACGAACTGTGCAAATCGAGCCACAAAACGCAGGCCGTGGTCGTGTTCGGGCCGAATCGAACCATCCACGTCAGCGCGCAGCACAGCGTGGACCCCGACAATCAAGTCATCGGCGCGGGTGACTTGAGGAAACAAACCGAGGCGGCCTTGAAAAATTTGGAATACGCCCTGGCGAGCGGCGGGGCCGGACCGCAGCACCTCGTCAAATGCACCATCTACCTGGTGCAGGGGCAGCCCAGCGAACCCTGCCTGGAAGTCTTGCGGAACACGTGGGACGAGTCGGTGAAGCCGCCGGCGTTGACCGTCGTCTACGTGCCGGCCTTGAGCCGTCCGGAGTTCCTAGTCGCCATTGACGCCACGGCCGTGGTTCCGTTGGACTGACAGTGGCCCCGACCGAGACTTGGGCAAAGTTCCGACACGCCCCGCCCCTCGGCTCGCACCACCGGCTGAAGATTGCCTCGGGGCATCGCGGCACCTTGGCTGCATCGGCAAAACGATCAAGCCGATGGGGCGATCCTCGCGGTAGCTTCTGGCACCAACGATCAGGGGCCGATTTTTCCTTGCTTCGCCGGTGAAACATCCAATAATTCCGATTGTTACTGGGCCAATCGACGGGCCTTGGTCGGCCAACTCCCCCGTCGTCGAGGCGGATGGAAAGAATGAAATTCATGAAAAGATGGAAAAAGTGCGGCCTGACGTGAAAGGTGGGATGATGATGCGGGATCGTGGAGACAGCAGAGAAGGGGCCAATTTTGCCCTTGTCCGCCATGCGATAATTCCTAGGATGAACGATTCCTGGAGAGCGACGACCACGATTCGATGTGAAGGTAGGCAGAGCGCATGCCGACGATCAATCAATTGGTGAAAAAGCCTCGGGTACCGCAGCACAGCAAGCCGCGGCACCCTGCCATGCAGGGCTGCCCCCAGAAGAAGGGCGTCTGCACGGTGGTGAAGACGATGACGCCCAAGAAGCCGAACTCCGCATTGCGGAAGGTGGCTCGTGTTC
>JAOAAM010000008.1 GCA_026418875.1 Gemmataceae bacterium
TGACCAACGTCAGGGACGACTCCTGCTGCTTGGCTCGACGCCGACCTGATCGCGGCCCCTTGCGGCTGGAACGGGCCGTCGAACCGGGGGCTGGCTTGTTCGCCGAGGCTGCGGTCCCGGCGGAGCTGGGTTCCTTCGCCGTCACCTGGGTTGCTACGGGGCGCTGCGTCTCCGCCAGCGCGGCGGCCTGCACGGGGCGTTGCGCGGTGCCAGTTGCCGTCGATCCCGAACCAGAGCCTTGCGTGATACCTCGCAGGTATTCCGCCAAAGCGGTGGCGAAAGCCAGCATCGTGGGAAAACGATCTTCCGGCTTTTTCGCCATCGCTTTCAAGCAGATTTCTTCGAGTTTCGCCGGCACGCCGGGTCGAATCTCGCTCGGCTTCTTCGGCTCTTTCGTGAGGATTTGCACCAACATGGCGGCCGTGTTGCCGCTGAATGGCCGAGAACCGCACAGCAACTCGTACAGGATGGCACCCAAGGCATAGATGTCCGACGCTGGGCCGACGTTCCCGTGGTTGCCCTCCGCCTGCTCAGGGGACATGTAGTCGAGCGTTCCGAGGATGTCGCCTTCTTGGGTCAGGCCGTGGCTCCGCTTGTCGTCGTCGCGCCGAGCCAAGCCAAAATCCATGATGACTGGCTCGCCATTGGGCCGGAGGATGATGTTCGCCGGCTTCAAATCCCGATGCACCACACCCCGGCTGTGGGCTTCATGCATCCCCAAGGCGATTTTTCGGATCAAAAGCGCGATCTGACCAAAAGTGAACGTCTGCCCCTGTAAGACGGCCTGATTCAGCGATCGGCCTTCGATGAAGGCCATCGTCAGGTACGGAATGCCTTGGAACTCGCCCACGTCGAAGACGGGGCAGATGTACGCATGCTGCAACGTCGCGGCGGCTCGCGCCTCACGGTAAAAACGCTGCCGTGTCTCTTCGTCGTCATCGCCCAAGAACGGGACCTTCAACGCGACATGGCGGTCCAATTGCGTGTCGTATGCCCGGAAGACGGCTCCCATGCCTCCCTTTCCCACCGTCTCTTCGATGCGATAGCGACCGAATTGACGGGGGATTTTATCCAGCACCCGGCGGGGCGATTCGGGGCGGCCAATCACATCCGACATGGCCGTCGCCTGGGGGGCGTCCCGTTCCGGCCTTGGGGACATAGGTTCCGACATGAGTGCGGCAACCTCGGGCAACTCCGACTCAAACCGGATGGATCTTCACCTCTGCTCACGGATCTGCCATCCATCCGCGCGTGAGAGAACGATGAATGGAGTATACCGACCGGACCCCGTTCGCGCCAAGGAACTCGCCGGTTTTTAACAACTTTCTCCCGACCGAGTCGATCGACCTACGCCCCACTTCGGCCCAAGGGTCGCTCCCCTGTGGGCACCCCTCCCCCGCCGTTCACACTCAGCTGTTCCGCGATCATCGCATTCGAAGCCGCCGTTTCATCCTGATGGGTTGAGCGAGACGTCGGGGATGTCGCGGGTGCCGCCTCGATGACTCTCATCGTCTTCCATCGACCTTGTCGATAACGCCAGGCGAAAACAAGCGAGAGGACCACTAAGTAGGCCGTGGCAAAGGTCCACATCATCGTCAACCCGCCGCCGAATCGGTAGCCGACAATCGACGGTACCACCATGACACCCCAAGAGAACAAGAGCGTGGCGGCGGAGACGAACCGAGTGTCGCCCGCCCCGCGCAAGGCCGACGACAAAATCACACTGACGCTCTCGAACAGGCAGTAAACGCAGACGAAGCGGAGCAAGACGGGGATCAGCGGCTCGACGTGTTGCCAGACGTTCGGGTTCGGGTCGCCGAACTGTCGGCCCAACCACCCCGGAAATGCGAGGAAGACGACGGCGGCCACCGCTGTGTACATCAGGCACCAGATCAGCCCCGTCCGCACGGTGCGGCCGGCGAGGTCGGGTCGGTCGGCTCCCAAGCGCTGTCCAACCAGCACGGAGACTGCTTGCCCCAACCCGAGCATCGGCACTAGAGCGGCAGCATTGATCGTGAAGACAATGCTCGTCGCGCTGAGCGACACGGTGTCGAGCCAGCCAATCAACACGAGAAAAACGCTGAAAGCCAAGGCC
>JAOAAM010000028.1 GCA_026418875.1 Gemmataceae bacterium
TTTGTGGCGTCCCAGGTGGGCCCCTTCCAACAGCCGCACCACGCCCTTGGCGATGCGGGAGTCGGTCTCCGTCGGCGGTACTAATTCCACAGGACGCAGCGACGTGTCGGCGTGAGTTGACAGTAGGACGAGCAGGCTGAACAACGTGGCGGCCCAAGCTCGGGCGGCGGGTTTGGTGACCATGTAGGCTAACACTCCTGAACACAAGCGGCTTGAACGGCAAGCACTCCAGCGCTGGGCATTATACTTCAACTCCGTCGGATGACGCCATGCCGTCTTCACCGATCCCACGACGATTCCGACCCTCAGCCTTCATCTGATCCCAAGCGCGTCGCATTCACCCTTGCCCCTACCGGCACTGATCACGCCGCGACGCCATTTCGCGGCTTGCGAGACGGTGTTCCCTCGAGTATCATCTTCCCATATCCCTCCCGAATGTAACCTGCCAGCCTACCTCGCCAACGCCATGAGACACTTCCCCGACTTTCAACATCCGCAATTGACTCGAAGGACGGCCTTGCAGGCTGGAGCATGCGGCCTGCTGGGTCTGGGAATGCACCATTTATCGGCCATCCGAGCGGCGACGGGCCAAGCGTCTGGCAGCGAGAAGTCGTGCGTTTTTATTTTTCTCAGCGGCGGCCTGGCCCAGCACGACAGTTTCGACCTGAAGCCGGAGGCGCCGGCGGAGATTCGCGGCGAATTTCGCCCCATCGCCTGTCGGACGCCAGGAATGCAAATCTGCGAACACTTGCCCCTGCTCGCGGAGCGCAGCCATCTATTCGCCTTGGTCCGGTCGTTGACCCATTCGAGCAACGATCATTCGGCGGGGCACCAGATCATGTTGTCGGGCCGGTCGGAGTTGCCGCCGGGGTTCGACCCGAACACGCCACGCCCGCAGGATTGGCCTTCCATCGCCGCCATCGCCGGCTACGCGACGCGGCCGAGGAACAACCTCCCGCCCGCGGCGATTCTGCCAGAAAAATTGGTGCATTACACCGGCCGGGTCATCCCAGGGGCATTCGCGGGTCAGATGGGTCGCGCCTACGATCCGTGGCTGATTGAGGCATCGCCTTACCACCCCGGCTCGTACGGGGCATTCCCTCAATACGACTTCGACCACCAGGAGCGGCCGATCGCCGAACCTCGACGTCGTTTCGTCCTGCCGCGGCTCTCCCTCCCCGAGGAAGTCGTCGGCGGGCGATTCCTGAATCGTCTCGAATTGCTCAACACGCTGGACTCCCAACGCCGGGCTTGGGACGCCAACGCCGCAACCTTCGACCAGCATCGACGGCAAGCCGTCTCGTTGTTGATGCAGCCCCGGATCCGGCGAGCTTTCGACATCGACCAGGCCGACCCCCGCGACCGGGAGCGATACGGGGATAACTCGTTCGGTTGGTCGCTACTGATGGCGCGGCAACTCATCGAGGCCGGAGTGAGGCTCGTCCAGGTGAATCTCGGTAATAACGAAACTTGGGACACGCACGGCAACGCATTCCCACACCTGAAGGATAAGCTCTTCCCACCGATGGATCGGGCCGTATCGGCGCTCTTGGACGATCTTCACGAACGCGGCATGTTGGATCAAACACTCGTGGTGATGGCCAGCGAGTTTGGGCGGACACCGCGGATCTCCACGCTGCCGCAATACTACAAGCTGCCTGGCCGCGATCATTGGGGGGCCGTGCAGACGATTTGGTTTGCCGGTGGAGGGGTGCAAGGTGGGCGCGTGGTCGGCTCTTCCGATCGAATTGGTGCCTACCCGAAGACCGACCCGCAGACACCGGAAAACTTCGCCGCCACCATTTTCCACGTCCTGGGCATCCCCCCCGAAGCGATGTGGTATGATGCGTCGAACCGACCGCACCGCATTTACTACGGCACTCCGATCCAAAGTCTTTTCTGAACCGACGAGGGCGAGCGCATGGCGGAGCTGAGAGCCGGCCGTCTGATGTCTCTCGACGCATACCGCGGCTTGATCATGTTGACCCTCGCGGGTAACGGCTTCGGCCTGCTCGACTCCTCGACGCAACGACTCGAGGAGAACCCCGACAGCATCGTGTGGCAGACCGTCCGCTATCACACCAGCCACCCCGAGTGGCAGAGCAACTGGGGTTGGATCGGCGTGTCCTATTGGGATTTAATTCAGCCATCTTTCATGTTCATGGTCGGCGTGGCGATGGCTTACTCTTACCGCAAGCGGTACGAGCGAGGCGAGACGTTCGGCCAGATGTTCCGCCACGCTCTGTTCCGTTCCGTGGTATTGATTCTGTTAGGCGTCTTCCTCGAGTCGCTCGGTCGAACGCGAACCCATTGGAGTTTCGTCTGTGTCTTGTCGCAGATCGGGCTGGGGTACATGGTCGTCTTCCTGCTGATGGGTCGGCCGGTGTGGGTGCAGTTGTTGGCGGGGGTTGGAATTCTGGCGGGTTACTGGGCCTGGTTTGTAGCTACTCCGGTCGCGGGGGCCGGCCCGTGGGAAAACTTTCCCGCTCACTTTCAGAAAAATGAGAACGCCGCCGCTTACTTCGACCGCTGGTTCCTGAACCTCTTCCCCCGCGAGCAACCGTTCGAGGCCAATGCCGGCGGGTACACCACGCTGAATTTCGTCCCGTCCATCGTTACGATGCTCCTGGGGCTGATGTGCGGCGACCTGTTGCAAAGTCAGCGAAGTGATCGCAACAAAGTCCTCGTCCTCACACTCGGCGGTGCCGTGTTGGTCGGGTTGGGTGCCATCCTTCACGACCTGGAGATCTGCCCGAACGTCAAGCGGATCTGGACGCCCTCATGGACTCTTTTCAGCGGCGGCTACACATTGTGGTTCCTCGCCACGTCTTACTGCCTGATCGACGTGATCGGCTGGCGGACCTGGTCGATGCCCCTGGTCGTGCTGGGGGTCAACTCGATTTTGCTGTACCTGTTCGGGATGATGCTCCGGCCGTGGACCTTGCAGCAGCTGCGGGTGCATTTCGGACAGGATTTGTTCATGCACACGCCGTTGCGGCCGATTCTGGAGGCATCGTCGGTGATGGCCGTCTTCTGGCTGCTCTGCTGGTGGCTCTACCGGCAACGTCTGTTCGTGCGTATTTGAGAAGGTCTGCCCCGGCGAGGCCCGCCCCTCGGCCCCCGACCACGTCGAGCCCGAATGGACGGCAAGTGGGCAGATAACCCGGATCAACGCGGCGGCACGGCGTCTTCGGTGGGGAGCATTTGTGCCGCTGGAGTGGTTTCCATCATGGCGGCATGCCGGATCATTTCACGCAGGGCGGGTTCGTCGATCAACTCCACTGCCTCATCCGGGAGAAGCCAGGCGCGCTTGCGCATCAGGCGCTCCGGCCACTCTCGTTGCACGTCGTGGACTTGCATGGGAAAGACGGTGACCAGGCAGACGCCGCCGTACTTCTCGTACTGATAAGTCCCCAGAGCCGGCCCCAAGACGCCCAAGAGGCCCGCCTCCTCCCAGGCCTCCTGCAAGGCGATCTCCGCGGCGCTTTTGCCGGGTTCCAGCGTGCCTTTCGGGACAACCCATCGACGCCCGCTTCGAGAAGTGACGAGGCAGACCCGCCCCTCGCGCAACGGAATGGCCGCCGCTTGCCGAATCAACGTCTCGCTGCCCGCCATGCTCCGATGCCCCCCGTGCTGCATCGCTACGCCGTTACTGTAACCATGAGACCCGCATCACATCCCGTCAATCAAATCTTGGTCCGAGCGATGGCCCAGATCAATGCAGCGGCAGTTTTCCGACGGGAGTTCGACGAGTCCCCGTTTGGAGCACGAGCCGGCGGCCCTGTCTCTTATACACATCTGACGCTGCCGACGAGCG
>JAOAAM010000066.1 GCA_026418875.1 Gemmataceae bacterium
GCCCAGGGCTTCGTGAACAACCGCATGGTATTCGACGGCAAGGTGCAGGGCATCCCGCTTCGTCCTGAATCCGAACTGGGTTAGCCAAGCAGGGCCTCTCGTTTCCGCCCGGGTCCGATCGGATTGGGTATGCGACGCACGAAACGTTTGCCACTGGAGCAGCTAACGCCTTACCTGTGCGAGCCGCCCTTCCCCGAACCGCTCGATTGGAGGGCGGTGTTCGGCAACGATCGGCCCGTGGAAATCGAAGTCGGCTTCGGTAAGGGGCTGTTCCTGCTCAATTCCGCCTTGCAGCACCCCGACGTCAACTACTTCGGCATTGAAATCATGCGGAAGTATCAGTTGTTCACCGCCACGCGCATGGCGATCCGACAACTGACCAACGTCCGGCTGGCGAAGGCGGATGCCCGGCATTTCATGAAGGTTCACGTCGTCCCCGGCAGTGTCCGGGCCATCCATGTGTACTTTCCCGATCCTTGGTGGAAGAAGCGGCATCACAAACGGCGATTGTTCACTGCGGAGTTTGTCGCGGCCTGCACCGCGGCCTTGCAGGCCGACGGGGAGTTTCGGCTGGCCACCGACGTGGCCGAGTATTTCGCCGTCATGACCGAACTGTGCACGGCCCAGCCACAACTCGCCTTGGTGAACACTAGCGAGGTCGTCGACACGTCGGCGGGATCATTTCTCACGAATTTTGAACGAAAAGCGCAACTTAAGGGCACGCCGGTGCATCGGGCAACGTATCGCAAACGGACGCCTGAAACCACCTCGCCAACCTCCGGCGGGACGACTGATACCACGACCCCGCCGACTATATCATGAGGGAAGGCCCATCGCATCGGCTCAGGATCGCGTTATGCTCCAACGCAAATACATCTTCCCTCATGTGATCGAGATGAACTACCAGGCGGGACGCCGGCTCGGCGTCAACGTCTACCTGATCGACGGCGGTTCGGAATTCATCCTCATCGACATCGGCTTCGAGGACACCCTCAATGACATCATCGACCTGATCCGCGAAATGGATTTCAGCTTGTCCGCTTGCAAAATGCTCATCGCCACTCACGCCGACGTCGATCATGTCCAGGGGATCAACCGGGCGCGGGAATTACTGCGGACCAAGGTGGCGGCTCACCCGAACAGCGTCCGGCCGCTGGAGACGGGCGATCCCGTTTTGACCTTCGCCCGCATCGAGGCCCAAGACATCGACATCCCCATGCCTCGGTGCAAGGTGGACGTCCTTCTCCACGAGGGGGACGTCATCGAGGTCGGGAAGTTGCGGCTGGAGGTTTGGCACACTCCCGGCCACACCCCCGGACAACTCAGCTTCAAACTCAACGACTTGCTCTTCGTCGGCGACAACATTTACAAGGACAGTTGCGTCGGCGTGATCGACGCGCACCATGGCTCGAACCTCGCCGATTTCGTCCAGTCGCTGGAGCGAATCAAAAACGACGACTCCCGCTTCCTGCTTCCCAGTCATGGGCCTGTGTTTCGCCGCGACAACCGCATCATCCAGAAAGCCATTGACCGGCTGACACAATACCAACACATGGCGGACTTCGGCACCTGTGCGGTGGATTGGCCGCTCCTGGCCGAGTGGGAGGCCGACGTCATCGCTGGACGATTACCCAAGTTTTGATGCCACAACACGGCGGCGTGCCCTTTCGCGAACGGTGCGAAGGGGGTGCCGGCCTGAGGTCGATCATGAAAATCGGACTGGTTGGTTTCAGCGGATCGGGTAAAAGCACGGTGTTTCAATGGCTGACCGGCGTGAAGCCGGACCCAGCCAAGATCCAACATGGTCAAGTGGGCGACACCAAGGTGCCCGACGCCCGACTCGACGCCCTGTCGGCCCACTTCAAGCCGAAAAAAACAACCTACGCCCACATCACCTTCCTCGACACGCCCGGTCTGCTGGCCGACGATCGCAAGGACAATTCCCGGCGGCTGGGTATCCTGCGTGAATCCGCGGGCCTAGTCATCATCCTGGATGGCTACAGTCGGAACGACCTCGCCGCGCAACTCCGGCGATTCCGCGAAGAGATCCTCTTTGCCGACCTCGAGATCGTCACCAATCGGATCGAACGCTTGCAGACGCAGTTGAAGAAGCCCAAGGCGGCCAAAGACCGCGAGGCCGACGAGGCCGAGCTTGCCTTGATGCAACGCATCGCCGCCTCACTCGAGTCGGGCCAAGGGGCTGCCGCGATGGGCTTGACGGAGGACGAAGAGAAAGCGGTCCGCAGTTTCCAATTGTTGACGTTGAAACCGGAAATGGTGCTTGTGAATCGAGGCGACTCCGAGGCGTTGAAGAACAAGTTGCCGGCCGACTTGCTGGCGTTGGCCTCGGGTGCTTTGCAAGCTGCGCCCAAGCTCGAATTGGAGTTGGAGGAATTGCCGCCCGAGGAACGTGCCGCGTTCATGGCCGATCTGGGGCTGAAGGAATCCGATCGAGGGGACGTGTTGCGGCGAATTTTCTACGGCATGGGCCGCATCGTCTTCTTCACCGTCGGTGAGGACGAGTGCCGGGCCTGGCCGATTCCCCGCGGGGCCACGGCCGTCGAGGGAGCCGGGCAAATCCATACCGATCTGGCCAAGAATTTCGTCCGGGCCGAAGTCGTCAGCTACGAAGATTTCCAAAATTGCCATTTCCAAATGAAGGAAGCGAAGGCCAAGGGCGTCCATCGTTTGGAGGGGAAGACGTACATCGTCCAAGACGGCGACATCATGCACATCCTGTGACGGGACGGAGACGCCAACCCCCGCTCCGATGCCGGGTGGTCCAACCGTGCCTCGGCCAACGGCGATGCGGCCAGCGGCGACGCAGCTAGCGGTGATGCGGCCAGCGGCGACGCAGCTAGCGGCGCGCGGCCAACGGCGATGCGGCCAGCGGCGACGCAGCCAGCGGCGACGCAGCATCGATCAACCCGGTCGATTGCAATAGAAAAATCGTGCTGCGTCACGAACCGTGGGCCTTGGCCGAGCGAAGTACAAAAAGTTTGAGTTTTTCCTTGCTTTCGCGCGAGGGACTCGTTAACATCGAGTAGCAATGATTCGGCACCTCCGACTTCACAGGCACATTTTCTGGCTGACGGCCATCGCGGCCCTCGGCCTGGGTGCCACTCGAGTCGGAGCGGAGTGCGGCGACTACCTGATGCTGGCCGGGAACCACCGAGCGAACGCCCACGAGGGAGCCGCACCGCCGCCGGGCCTTCCCTGCCACGGTCCGCAATGCTCTCAACGGCCCGAGACGCCGATCGCCCCGCCAGTCTCGGTACCCACTCAAGGGTCCACGAAGGATCAAGGGTTGCCGTCGGGAGCATGTGACGTTTTGGATGGATCCGCTGAGTTCTCTCACCCGTCATCGAGCTTGGGTCGGCCGATTCGCCGCGCCGGTTCCATTTTCCATCCTCCCCGGGTCGAAGTGTAACTTTCACCGCAGCCTTCTGCCGCGCTGACCGGGGATTGCCTCGTCGGGCAACGCACGACGTTTCCCCTGGGTCCGCGGTCGGATGATCTGTTGGTCTGTTGTTACGCTGTCAGATCGACGGCCCCAGTCACGCCGAGTGCGTTGGCTCGGTGGATCGATCGATCGGTACGCGCCATGACTTCAACCCGAGGCTTGCCCCACCGGCCGCCGTCGGTCGGGGAATGTCCATCCAGAACAACGAGGAACGCACCCTGTGAAAATCTTCGTTTCCGCGGTGATGCTCGGCAGCATCACCGTCTGCGTAGGGATCGTGCACAGTGCCGATCCGCCACCCCGATTGCCCCTCTTGGAACCTGAAGCTGCTTGGAGCCGAGTCGTGCCGACTTCGGAATACCCCAAACTGCTACCGACTTGGGCCCGCATCTTGTCTGGCCCGATGCCGAAAACGACCGCCCGCATGTTGAACCTGGATGCGTTGCATCGCAGTGGCGATCGACTGGACGCTCGATTGCGATGCTTGGCCCGATGGGCCGCGGCCGAGGCCAATGGCTGTCGTGCGATGCAAGCCATCGTCGAAGCCGACTGGCACCGAGCTGGGCCGTTCTTCGAGGACGTTGGCACGCTGGTATCACAGTCGGACCGCCTTCCCGAGATCGACCGGCTGGTTGTCCAGTTCGCACGGAAGATGCAGCGCGAAGCCCACGCCATCACCGACGACGAGGTGCACCGCCTCATCCAGCTCCTCGGCGAAGAGCGAATGGTGGCGCTGGTGGCCCTTCTGGCCCATGCGAGCTTCCAGGACCGCGTCTTCCTGGCGCTGCGATTGCCGACCGAGGGCGCGGAGCCGCTGCCGCCAATCACCGTGCCGATCCCGTCGCGGGCGTCCCGAGGTTCTCCGCCCGCATCCCCGCCCCCGAAACCAGAACTGCCGAACCTGGTCGCGAAGGACAGTTCGCAGTGGCGGGAGTTGCAAGACGGCTTGCAGACGCAACGCCGCCGGGTCACCCGCATCCAAGTCCCCACGAAAGAAGCCCTCGCGGCACGGATGGGTCCGAATCACCCCGGGGCTTGGCAATTGGACATCGTTTGGAGCCGCGTCTGTTTCGGTTACCAACCCGAGCTTACGCAAGCCTGGTTCGAAATGGTCTCCACCTTCCGCGAGGAGTCGCAACTCAAGTCCCTGTTCGCCAACTCCATCTTCTGGGTCGTCACTCAGGCGGTGAAGTGCTTTTACTGAATGGGGCACTGCGAAATGATCTTCGCGGTCGCGGGGATGACAGCAGAAGAAGTGCAAGCCATGACACAACGCCTCTCGGGCGACTGGTCTGACTTGCCCGAGCCGGAGCGCATCGCTTTTGAATTCACACGGAAGCAGGCGCAAGACCCGGCGTCACTGACCGATGCGGACTACGAAGCCTTGGAGAAAGCGTGGGGACGCGAACAAGCCTGGCAGATCGTCTGGTGGGCGGCCCGATGTCATTACATGACGAAGGTGGCCGATGCGTTCCAACTCACGCTGGAAGAAGATAACCCGTTCTGGGCGATGCCCGGTGCGGTGAAGCCGAAGAAGTAACCTCTAACTTATTGTGTTATTTTCTCATTCCTTGATTTTTGGAGCTTGGTTCATGAATCGCACAACTCGTACTGCCTTCACCTTGATCGAACTGTTAGTGGTGATTGCCATCATCGCCATCCTGATTGGTTTGTTACTCCCTGCCGTCCAGAAGGTGCGTGAAGCGGCATCCCGACTCAAATGTCAAAATAACCTGAAACAAATCGGCCTCGCCGCGCACAACTACCATGATGCCTACGGCCGTTTTGCCCCAGGTTGGGATTTCGACAGAACAAGCTGGGGTTCTCTCGTCCACACGTTACCCTTCCTTGAACAGGACAACCTGTACCGGACCATTGACATCACCCGTCCCATTAACGATCCGGTGAATATCCCGTCGCAGCAGGTCGAGTTGCCCATCTTCCGTTGTCCGTCCGACGTGGACAATCCCATGCCATCGTTGGGCGGGGCGACGAACTACCACGGCAACAACGGTACGATCCCTGTTTTTGCGATCGGCCGCGGCTTGAACCTCGACGGCCCCTGGCCGAACGGCATCTTCTTTAGTGGCAGCGTGAAAATCCGCATGGCCGATGTGCATGACGGCACCAGCAACACCGCGCTGTATAGCGAACGAGTTTTGGGCGATGGAAACATGGGTCTGGTCAGTCCGTTTGAAGACACGTTCAACGGCCCGAGTCCCTCGCCCGGCCGACCCGCCACGGCCGATGAAGCTCACACCTGGTGCCAATCGGTGGACATCACGAACCCCGCCAATCAGTTCCCCATCTTCATTGGTGCTCCGTGGGGACACGGGCAACATAACTACCAACATATCAGCCCGCCGAACTCACGTTCTTGCGGTTGGCGGCCGTCGCTACGGGCCACCATGGCGGCATCGAGTCGGCACACCGGCGGTGTGAATGTCGTCTTCGTCGATGGCAGCGTCCGTTTTGCCCGCGACACCGTGGACCTCGCCGTCTGGCGGGCCGTCGGATCGCGCAATGGCAAAGAACCATTCACGAATCTGGATTGACCTGATGGGGACACAGCGGGTTGCCTGCCGCCCACCAGGCAGCCCGCTCATCCTCGAACCCAACCATGACCGACTGAGAGGCTTACCCCACGATGAAACATCGTTCGACGACTCGGCTTTGGCTTGTCATGCTTAGCCTCGGCTTGTTCGGGCTGGCGACAGCGGGTTGCGGCGGGACATCGAAACCGGCTCCCGTGGCGATGGATCGCGCTCAAGCGGCTTTGAAAACCGCCCTGGAGAGTTGGAAAAAAGGCGACAGCTACACGGCGTTACAAAGTCAGTCGCCGCCCATCTTCGTCATCGATCCCGATTGGGAAGATGGGCGCGAGCTGCAAGAGTATCAACTACTCGATGAAGGCGAAGCCAAGGATGCGCACATGTTTTGCCGTGTCCGTCTGGTGGTTCGGACCAAATCCGGCACCGAACAACGCGAAGTGACTTACGTCGTCAGCACCTCGCCGAACCTCACTGTGAGCCGAAAGCTGTTCTGAACCGGCAAGCAGGCAAGGCGGCCATTCCACCCCATTGGCAGGAACAGGTGGCGATCTCCCACGGTTTCGACCCCAACCGAGTCATCCTCCCAAGGATGCAGGGGGGCGCCACCCTTTTTCTCTCCCACGTGGCCCGCAGTCACCTCTCATCCCATTCTCATCGCTGCGACATCACCGAGCCGAACGGCTCGGCAACAGAGACATTTGCCTTGAATCAACCCTTGATCTGCCCGACACTAATAGAGTGCTTGGCGAAGCCACCCGGAGGAGGCACGCACTGATGCTGCCCGCAACCCTGCCTCAGTTCGACCCGAAGCATCTGTACCGCCGCTTGGCTCGTCTCCGCTGGCGGATGCGGTTGACCGCCTTGGTTCAAGGGATCTGCGCCAGCTTGGCCGTCCTGCTCGGTGGGGCACTCGTCGTCAGTCTCCTCGACTATTGGCTGCACCTGCCCGCCTTGGTCCGCGCCATCGCCCTGGTCTCGATCTTGCTGGGTACCGGTGGGGCTTTGGTGCGTTGGTTGATCCGGCCGTTGGCCCGTCCGGTCGACAATTTCCACCTCGCGTTGCGCTTGGAAGAGCAGCACCCGGAATTGAATGATGCTCTCGCCAGCGCGATCGAGTTCATGCAGCAGCCGCCCGATGATGAGGAAAAATCCTCGCCCTTGCTGCGGCGGGTCACGATCCGCCGGGCGGTGCGGGCCGCGGAAGAGTTCGATTTCAGCGAGTTAGTCGCATCGGGAGGGATGGTGTTCGCTGCGACAGCCCTGGTCATCGTTCTCGGCTTGTCGCTGCCGTTGCTCCGGCTCTTCCCTCGTGAATCCTCGATTGCGATGCGGCGGCTGCTGGTCCCGTTCGGACCGACTGCCTGGCCTGCTTTGACGAGCGTCGAAATCATCACGCCCAGCAATTGGCCCTATCGGCACCCTTTGGGCGAACCTCTGGAAATCCGGGCGCGGGTGGATGGCGCAATCCCCGAGCGGGCCACGTTATCGCTTTGGTTCGAGGGAGTTCCTCCCGCGGAATCGACGTGGCTAGTGACGGAAGATGGCGAGTTGGTGATTCGGCTGGAATCGAGCCGAATCCCGCGCGATTTCCGGTTTCGAATCAAAGCGAATGACGGCGTGACCGCCTGGCACGAGGTGCTGGTACTGCCGCCGCCGGAGTTGGTGCCGCTGGATGGTCGAGCCTCGCCGCAGTTACGTCTGGAGTACCCGCCGTACACCGATCTTGCACCACGGCAGATGCCCGACGGAGCGACGTCGTTCGAGGCGGTGGCGGGGACCACCGTTCCCGTGCGGGCCGCCGTTAGCCGAGCCATATCTCGGGCGTGGATTGTCTACCGCCCGGAGCAGCCGGTTTTGACGATGACGGCGGGATTGCTGCCCTTGGGTGCCTCGAGCGACTTGGGCGCACTGCTGAGTCATGCGGCAGGGCGGAGCATCTGGGAGCCGGTGCCCGCAACGGTGAAAAGGGACGGGACCGTTCTGGAACTAACGTTCACCCCGCGCTTGCCGGGCGTCTATGCCTTGCGCTTCGAGGATGCGACGGGGTTCGGTGCTACGCGATTGATCGACGCCCGCATCATGCCCGACCCGGCCCCGAGCGTCGTTTTGGAGCGGCCCAGCGCCAGCCAAGACAGCTTGAACGTCACCCCCGATGCCGAACTGCCGTTACGCGCCATCGTTCATGATCCGACCTTCGCCGTGCGCTCGGCATGGTTGGAGTACCGAACGATAAAGGATGCTCCGCCGCGGCCGGAGCGGTTGTACGATCATCGGGCCTTGGGTGGGGCCGCCCGAGCCGCGGGGGCCGTCAACTCGGTGCGTGTGCGATTGCCGCATGTCTCGTTGTCGGATCAGTTGCGAATCGCCTCGTTCCGTCATGCGGACGGTTCGCCGTTGAAGGAAAACGACGTGCTCATCCTGCAAGTGGCGGCGGATGATTTCGACGACGTGACCGGGCAGAAGGAGCCGGGCCGCAGCCACGAAGTCGAGCTTCGGGTCGTCTCCGCCGCAACCCTTGAAGCGATGTTGCAGCAGGAGCAGGCAAACGTTCGCGGCCAGTTGCTGCGGTTGCAACAGTGGCAGCGGGAAGCCCGCGAGAAAGTGACCGACGCCAAGGTGCAAAAGGACGCGACGGGGCAACTCCGGCCCGAGGACTTGGAGAAGCTGCTGCAAGCCGAGCAACTTCAGCAGCAGATCCGCAATCGGGTTGGCGACGAAAAAGAAGGTCTTCGCGCCGAGGTGAACCGCATCCGCAACGCGCTGCAAGACAACAAACTGCCGCCCTCCACCGCGCAGCATCGGATGGATGCGGTGGCCAACGAACTGGAGCGACTCGCCCGAGATGAACTCAGCGCCTTGGAGCCGCTACTGAACTCAGCCCGGGAACGTGTCGATCTCACACCGGGCGAC
>JAOAAM010000127.1 GCA_026418875.1 Gemmataceae bacterium
TCGGACGACAGTTTCCCCAAAGAGTTGCAAGAAAAATACACATCGTTGGTGGAGAAAATCGAGCAGGGGCGGAGCTTCCTGAAGTTCCTCGAGGAAAGTCGAGCCGCGTTGAAGTCCGTCACGCCGGCTGTTCTCGCACAAGTCAAGGAGCGAGCGAAAGAGGGGGGCTACACCAATCGTCCGGAAGTGGTCGAAATGATCGACCAAGCGGAGAAGGCGCTGCTGTCGATGATCGTATTCAAGTCGGAGGAACGCTCTTCGGAGGCACTCCCCGCCGATCGGTTGCCCTCGTTGATTCTGGGTCAGAACAGGGACCCTATCCCACCGAACACGGGCATTGTGTATGCGGTGGCCCGTGGCGTGCTGTACGCCTTGTCGGAGGAGAAGGGCCAACTGATCTGGGCAGCGAGGGTGGGGATCGATGCGAACGATTTGCCGGTGCGAATCCCAGCCTCGGGGAGCGTTCCGTCGTTGGTTTTACTACCCGCTCCTGATGGCAAAGGGTTGGTGGCGCGGGAAGCGGCGACGGGTAAGCCGCGGTGGTATCAGCGCTTGCCCGCGGCAGTTCGAGGTCGGCCCCTGCTGGTCGAGGGGCGACTGATCGTCACGTTGGCCGATCCCTTGGGGACCGTCGTGGTTCTGGAGTCGCGAGATGGCAGCCAATTAGGCTATCTCACACTGAACCAGCCGATCGCGGCAGGGCCAGCGGTTCAACAAGGGACCTCGCGCGTCTTCATCGCCGCGGAAGCGCAAAATGTATTTGTGCTGGACGCCAACCCGCCGCTCGAAGAAGGTGCGGGGAGTCTGCTGAAGCTCTTGGCAGTGTTACCGACGGGCCACGGTCCGGGATCTTTGCGAGCCAGTCCCGTTGTCGTCGGGGGCGTGGACGAGGTGACGGGGCGGATTGTTGGGACGGGTTACCTCATCTTGGCCCAGAGCGAGGGGTTGCAAGAGATGCGGCTCCGGGCGTTCATCCTCAACACCTTGCCTGATGGTAGTATCAGTCTCGCCCCGGGTGTGGAGCAGAAGGTGCCCGGTTGGGCATGGTTCCCTCCTGTTTGCGATCAAGAGACGGTGGTGGTCGTTACCGACTCGGGTGCCTTGGTGGTGATGGGAATCAACCAGAAGGACAATCAGGATGATCCGTTGTTCCCCTTGATTGTGGAACCGCCGAAGGAGAACCCCGCCACCTTGGGCCGCGGTCAGGTGGTTCACGCCGATGAGCAGAGTATTTGGTACTTGGCGAATGGGGAGTTAAATTGCCGACTCCGCGGATTCAAACCCAAAGAAGGGCCGACGGCGAAGATCGGTTGGAGAGAACCGCTGCGAGTCGGCTCTCCGCTGCATGCCTCGCAAGTTTCTGCCGACGGAACCACGCTGTACGTGGTGACCCAAACCGAATCGCCGCCCTCGTGGAAGATGACGGCGGTGAACGCAGCCCAAGGCAGCATTGTTTGGCAGCGCGTGCTTGGAACCTCGTTTGCCGGCGACCCATTCCTGCTGGGGGGTTATTTGTATCAAGTCGATCGCGGAGCCGGGGCCGTCGCCATCGACACGAAACAGTTTTCATTCCCGCCCAATCAAGATTGGACGCTGGCGGGGCAGATGATGGCCCCGACAAGGAATGACGTGGTAGGCGAACCATTTGTCCTCCCGCACCCGAACGGCCGGGTTGCCTTTGTGGTCTTCACCACCGGCGACGGCAAGCAGATGCACGTGCTGCCTCTCGAGGCGGGGAGAAATGCCGGCGAGCCATACTCCGTCACCTTGCCAGCAACCCTAGCAGGGACCCCGGTGCTGACCGAAAAAAGTGTCATCCTCCCGCTGACCGACGGCGGGTTGCATCGTTGGGAGATCGGCCAAGCGGAGGTCAAACGTGGTCCGGATTGGCGGGCACCGAGGCTTGGCGAGACGGCCCGAGCTTTTTTGATTCGATTTGGCACCGACCTGATTGCCGTGTCCGACGGCGCGCGTGGCTTGACCTTGTACCAATGGGCCGACGGCACCGACCCGCAATTGAAACAGCAAGCGAGCCTGACCGATCGAATCTTGTCCGCCCCCATCGCGATCCAGACAGTCGATCAGGGCATCCGGCTCGCGGTCGCGGAGGCCGGAGGCCGGGTCTCCTTGCTGGAAGCGGAAACGCTGGCTGTCGTCCAGCGCTGGGATGTCCGTGGACTACGCAAGGGGAATGAGATCACCGCGGGGCCGTTCATTGCGACCGACCAGGGACAGCCGCGAATTCTCGTGGTGGCCGATCAGGTGCAACTGATCTGCTTGATGCCGCAGGATCGACGCGAGGCATGGTCGTACCGCCTGAAAGGGGAGGGGCTGGCGGTCGCCCCGTTGCAGTTGGGCGAGGCGATCGTCCTGCCCGATGTGTCCGGCCGATATGAAGCGGTCTCGGTGGCGGATGGCCGTCCGTTGGCTCCACCGTACCCGCCTTCTGGTCCGTTGCCTGCCGCGCCGGCTGCTGTCCCGATCAATCTAAACGACTCGCTGTTTGCTCCTCTGAGTGACGGCACGGTGTTGTTGGTCCCTCGCGCGGCCTTGGGACTGCCCTGACCGATCACCGGCGAGATGAGGCCGACGTCACTGGATGGGCATCCCGTATGTTGTCGTCTGCTGATCGGGCCTCGATTTGGACCCTGTTCTCGACCTTTTGCCTTGAGGTGGACAATGAAAGCGCGATTTCACTTAATTTCAGTCGGCGTTTTGTGCTTCCTGGCCGGAGCACTCAGCGTGTCGACTTTCTCGAACATCAAAGCCCAGCAAGCTGAGGGGAAGGCTCCGAAATGGTCGCATGGGATGAACCTCATGGCACGCAAATCGACCGAGGCCAATTTTGACGATCAGAAGACGCAAAAGTTCGGCATTGAAGTCTTTCGCGACGAAAACAATGGGAACTGGATCTACATCAGCGAGACCGGCTCGATCGCAGTGGTGCCCGGCCGCTGAAGTGATCCGTCTGGCCTCACGTTGGCTCCGACAACCGACGACTCCACGGGGCAACCTGCGGAAAGCTCGGATCAAAACGAGTGAACCCAGCCGGTCGGAGGCAGGGGAGCCCGCGTTCCATCCTGCTCAATCCACAGGCCCGACTCGACGCACACCCCTATGTGGGACAAGCCGGGAATCGGTGGATCGCGTAGTAGTTTTTCGCCGTCCGATGGTGCAACGGCAAAGACCAATTCAAAGTCTTCTCCATCGGCCAAGGCGTTTGCCAACTCGGCGTCGTTGCGTCGGGGGATCCGCTCGGCATACAGGATCGCGCCGCAGCGGCTTTCTTCGCAGATGTGGTGCAGGTCGGCGGCCAGGCCGTCGCTGACGTCAATCATCGCGTGCAAGTCGACCGACGCGTGAAGGGCTTGGGCCTCCCGAACGCGGGGGGTGAAGTCGAAGTGATGGCCGAGGATGCTCTGACCAAACGAGCCGGTCGCGAACAACCAGTCGCCGGGTCGAGCGCCGCTCCGAGTGACGGGGCCTCGTCCCGTGATTTCTCCGACGACAGTAACGGAGAGCACCAGTTTCCCTGGCCAACTATTGGTATCGCCGCCGACAATCGGCATGTCGAACTCGTCGGCGATTTGCCGCATGCCACGGTAAAGTTCCTCGGGCAGATCGGCTCCGCATCCTTGGGGCAGGACGACTCCGACGACCGCTGCGACAGGCTGCCCGGCCATGGCAGCGATGTCGCTGAGGTTGACGGCGATGGCTTTTCGGCCGATGCGACGCGGGTCCGACTCTTCAAGGCGAAAATCGACCCCGTCGGTGAGGATGTCGGTGGTGAGCAAGACGGCGGAATCGCGATGCCATGCGACCGCGGCGGCGTCATCACCGGGTCCGAGCAAAACACGGCCATGGGCCGGCGTTTGTTTGCGCAGCCAATCGATGTAGCGGAATTCCGACATTCGTGGCGGCCTGCCTCGCGGTTCGGGACACGACGCCCCCCCGTCGGGCGTCACGATCTTCTCGCGGCGGAGACACGGTGGTACACTAGCAAAACATTGGGCCGACCGCGACCCGCAAGCGGGATGATCGAATGACGAAGCATGGAAATGAGTTCGCCAAAGCGCGACTTAAGCGAACCTTCGGGGAGCCGCGCTTCCACACGGATAGTGAGTTGGCGGCGTTGGCCTACACGGCCGATGGCCTGCTTTGGTCGATCGAGGAGGCCGGCTGGCTCCGTGGCTGGACGGCCGACGGCCGACAACTCCGCGAATCGATGCTCACAGACCTCGAGACTCTATGGGTCTTTAGCGCCGACGGCACGACCTTGGCCAGCGCCAGCGACGATGTGACCCTCTGGAGTACCCAAGACGGCTCGCAGATCGCCACGATCCAACAGCTCAGTTGGGTCACGACCATGGCCTTTAGCCCCGATGGGCTGCTGCTCGCCACCGGCCATGACGACGGAGGAGTCCGGCTCTGGAACACCGACACGCACGAACTGGTCGCGGAC
>JAOAAM010000158.1 GCA_026418875.1 Gemmataceae bacterium
GATCCAACCATCGCCGTCGTAGTCCGCCGCAGCAGCCCCGTGAGAGTACCACTTGCTCTGATCCAACCCAACGGCTTCGGTTACATCCTCGAACCGAAAATTCCCAACATTGCGAAACAGCCGTCCCGGTCGTCCCACGACCTTGCGACCGTCGAGTGAACCTCCCCCCGGGAAGAAAATGTCCAAGCGGCCATCCCGATCAAAATCCATTACCGCGACGCCGCCGCCGAGCGTCTCGAGCAGGGTGAGCTCTCCCGCCTCGTCGCCGTTGCGATAGGTGAAGTTGATCCCGGCGGAGGAGGTGACATCGCGGAGGAGCAGCTCGACCGGAACGTGGGCAGGCCGCTCTTCCGAGATCGCGGGGCCAATTGTCCCCGAGGGCTGAGTGGAACAACCGAGGAGGGCAAGCCAGAACCCCCAGCTGACCCACCAGCGAAACGAACCGCAACTCATGAATCTGTCAGGCCTCGGGCACCCGGTGCAATCAACAGCGGCCGGCAGCCTTTCACACTGAGTGATTGTAGCGAATCGTCGAAAGTGGGTTGGAACCTGACGATAGCATGCACCATCGGTTCCCAAGGATTCCCGCTTTCGATCTGAGCGACCGAGTAAAACGGCTCAGGAATGGATCGTGTTTCAATACCGCAGGATCAAATCAATGGTGAAACGGAACTGTTGCAAGTCACGACGGACATTCAGAGGAAACTCGGCAGCAAAACCAATTTGTGCTGCCTCGGTCAATTTGTAGCGCAAGCCGGTTGCGATATTGAGGTTCGCCCGCCCGCCACTGTTGACATCACCGATATTGGCCAAGTCACGTCCCTCGACGTTCAGGTTTCGCAGTCCGCCGGAGAAAGTGTACTGGACGTAATGCAACTCCACCATGGGATAGATCTTGTGCCGGTTGGCTACGTCCCAATCCAAGTGGAAGCTGTTGTACAGATAGTCGCTACGCTCCCCGTCGCCGGAGAAGGAGTAGCCCGTGGTATTGATGACATTCAGGCTACCGAAACGACTTTGCAAGAAGTTCTTTCCGAACGTGATGTAGGGAACCAAAGAGACTCGGCCGGTGTCTTGGTAAACGCGGGCAGGCCCGGCGGGGATCTGGAAGTTCAAACCAGCCGCCGCCAGGAGAGCGGTCTCTTGATGCCGCAGGAAGGTGAACTTCGGTCCCAGATGCACCTCCGCGAAGCCGAATCCGCCGGGTTGGGTCGCCCCGGATCCGGGGTTGATGTCGATGAAGCCAAGTTTGGTCATGACAAACGAGAATCGCTCGGTGAACGCAACCCGGATCTGCGTGCCGTAAAACTCGATGTGCCCCCCTTGGAAGTTCGGTGCCCCGTTCGGAATGCCCTGCATGATGAATACCGGCCGCAATTCCGTCAGCGATCGCGGATCCTCCAGCAAGAACGGCATGCTGACCGGCGAGGCGAAATAATCGAACTCGTGATCGCTGTAGAACCAGCGGCGGACGTCGACCTCCTGTCGGCAACCGGGACGCATCCATTCCTCAAACTTCTCTCGCAGTCGTTCGCCGAAAAAGGAAGTGTTGCGGAATATCGGCGAGTCGGGGTCATCTCGAGTTGTCCGCGAACCTCGCAACACCGTATCGGCCGAGGACATCGCTTGAGGCGCTGAGGCTGAAGTGGCGACGGGGTCAGCGGCTGGGGGTTGTGTTTGTATTTGGGCTGGGGCCTGCGTTGGGGATGGGTCGAATGGTGGAGCCGGCGGCGAAAAAGTCGGTTCGTCGACCGGACGCCGACCGCTCACAAGCGCCAACGGTCGTCGCAACGAAGCGGCATCCGGCTGAGGTGGCGAGAACGCCGGGGCGAAAGCGGGGGCGTTCGCTTGGGGGGGTGAGGCATCGAGCATTGGCAGGCCGAGCCGGGCGACGGGCCGACGACCGCTCGCGGCGGCATGCTCTTCCGCGCGTACCGCTGTGGTCGCACCGAGAGTGCCAACGAACATCAGAAAGACCACGCGGCACCGCATCGGCGGTTCCCTCCGCATCGATCCGCCGCTTCGTCCATGATCTCGACCCAGGAGATTCCTCCGAGGTCGCGGGCTGAACTACACATCGGCCAACCTGCACCTTTCAGACGATGGTGCGATTCCCAGAGGAACGATCCGGACCGAACCGTCGACCGGCAGAACCAGCAGAATCAGCACAACCCCAACGGCGTTGACTGCATCCACTTGATGCAAGCGTCAATTTCGGCTGACCCCGCACAAATGTGCTATTTTTGAGAGTCTAGATCTCGCCCAGAGTGTCGTGATGACGCAGCAACCGTCCAAGCTCCGAGTCGATGCCGGTCAAACGGCGGATCCGACTGATCCCAACCTGACCCATCCCTCGAGCACCACGAGGATTCCGCAAAACCCAACGGCAGCCGCCGGGGACGAATCCGACCCGCCCGCCACGCAAATGCTGGAGTCCCTTCCCATCGTCCGAAATCGGACGGGGCAGAGAGATTCTCTTCAAACGGGACGACGGCTCGGCCCGTACCTGCTGCTCAACATCGTCGGCCGTGGACCACACGGCTTGGTGTTCGAAGCCGAGGACACGGTTCGCCTGAACAAAGTCGCGGTGAAAGTTATTGCTCCCGAGCTCGCATCCCGGGGCCCCAATTGGATTAAACGCTTTCTTCGAGCGGCCAAGCTGCCGACGCAAATGTCACACCCGGGCGTCCTCGATGTGTTGACCTTGGGCCAGGAGGGTCCGCGGGCTTATTACGCCATGCCCCTCCTTCCCGGTCGATCACTCGCGGCACTGTTGCGAAATCGAGGCGTGTTCGCTCCCGCTGAAGCAATCCGGGTGGCCCGTCAACTGGCAGAAAGTCTCGCGTTCGTCCACTCGTTGAAATTAACTCACGCCAATATCAAGCCGTCCAATGTCTTTTTAGACACAGCAGGGCAGGTCAAACTGGCCGACTTCGCCTTGCCCCTGTCGGAGAAAGAGTCCCCGACGGAAGACGACTTTCGTCGATCCGTTTCGACGGATTTACGGCTGTGGGCCGCGTTGTTCCACCGCCTGCTGACGGGTCGTCCGCCGGGCAACGATGGCGAGCCGGATGCTTCGATCCCCGAGGGTTGTGCTCAAGTGATTCGAGGCGTGCTCAGGAATCAGGCAGAACTGGGCGACGCCGCTGCCGTGGTCGAGGCGTTGAGCAACCTACCTCGGGTGACAACTGGCACCGTGCCAGCCTTGCCCGATCCGATCCGCCGACAACCAGCGACGGCGACCGGGGACGACTTTGAAGAACCCGCGGTAGGGCAGATGTTCGGAAAATGCCTTTTGTTGGAGCGAATCGGCCGAGGGAGCGCGGGAGCCGTTTTCAAAGCACGGCATCAAACCCTGAACATTCCCGTCGCCGTGAAAGTGCTCAATGTCAATGGTGACAGCGAGGTGTACCGGCAGCTTCGAGTGGAAGCTCAATTATTGGCACAGTTGAATCACCCGCATATCGTGCGCGTGTGGGACTTTGATGATGATCCTCAACGGCCGTACTTGGTTCTGGAATACGTAGACGGGCCGACCTTGGCCGACGTCCTACGCGAAACGGGCCGCTTTCCCGCGGGTCGGGCGGTCCAGATCATCGGGCAAATCGCGGATGGTCTATCGGCAGCCCATCGGCTCGGCATCGTGCATCGGGACGTGAAGCCTAGCAACATCCTGCTCACGCCAGAGGGGAACGCGAAACTGGCGGATCTTGGCCTGGCCGTGTGCATCGATCCGCATCAAGGCATGGTGCGAGGCGGGTTGGTGGGAACGGTGGCCTACATGGCTCCCGAACAAGCCTTGGGTGCCAACGTCGATCACCGTGCGGACATCTATTCCTTGGGCGCCACGCTCTATCAAATGGTGACCGGGGAGATGCCGTTCATCGGGAACACACCAGCGGAAGTGCTCCGGCGACACGCTCAGGAACCTCTGGTGCCCGCGCACCACCGTGTGCCGACGCTTCCCGAGCCTGTTTCGGCAGTGATCGAGAAGATGATGGCGAAGCGGCCGGAGGACCGATATTCCAGCGATCAAGAACTATTGGGTGATTTAATCCGATTAGATCGGATCTTGAATCCGCTGGCAGCCGCGCGGGCTCCATCGTGGCGCTTGACGCCAGCTTCCTGATATAGTCCACTGGCGATGGGCAGGTAGGATTGACTCGGGGGACCACGTCCATGCAACTTGAACTGGCCCGAACGCCGCAGCAGGCGGTTGACGCCGTCGTGACGCATTTGCGGCGACCAGATGTCGCAGACGATCTCCGGCGCGACCACCTGCGGATTGTCACCGGGCCGCAACCGTATCGGCACGCTTACTACGCTTGGGATCAGTTCTTCCGCTTCGAGCCGAACCTCGGAGCCATCCATACGGTGCATGGCCAGCGAGTGTTGCTAACCACCGGGAATTTCATCCGCGCCCTCACCGAGGGCGTCGCCTCTCAAGGGAGCCGGGACGCTCAAGCGGTGTTGGAGCGTCTGGGGCGCGCCTGGGCCGAAGCGACCTTCCGCGACTTCGTGCCCCGGGTCGAGCAAGAGTTCGAGATCCACTTCGACAAGATGGGACTGGGAATGGTTTTGGAGACGTGGTGGTGGCCGATGCGTGCCGCCGGTTGGGGCAGTTGGCACGTCGATTTCCGCCACGCCCGCCGAGGTCTGGTCCGGATCAACCTGTCGGAATCGATGTTCGTGCGGGCTTTGGGTCGAATGGGTCAGCCGGTGTGTGGTTGGTACTCCGGGATGTTCGCGGGAGTCTTCTCCCGTCTGGCACGTCGCGATCTGGCTGCGGTAGAGGTGTCTTGCGTGGCAGCGACGAGCGAGGCGAGTTGCACCTTCTTGGTGGGGACTCCGACCCGAGTGCGAGCCGCGCGAGAGGCCCGAGACCAGGGTGCCCAAGTTGATGAAATCATTCAATGCTGGCTGGCACCTCAGCCGGAGCGCGCTGCCGCGACGACATGATCTTAGGGAAAAAGCTATGCTTGGGCATCGCGCCGCCACATAAGGGAGACTGGGGAATGGCGACTGAGAAAAAAGGCGAACGCCCGCCAAGAGACCTCTCCGTGCCGGAGACGATGAAAATTGCGGCTCTGCTGGCCGAATTGATGCCCCCCGGCACGATCGGGCAGCCGGTCCCCTTGGCGACGAAAAGTTCGGAACCATCGGACGACCATGCGGCCGGGGCTTATACCGCACCCTCGTTGCAGATCGAGGACTTGGACGAGTTCGAGGCCGAGGCGGTCTCCCCCTCGGTCGTGCCCGTTGGGGCTTCGCCACTGGAATCAAACTTGGCCGCGGTGCCGCCGCTCCTCCCTGACGCCCCACCAGTCCGGTTGAAACCATCCCCGGTGGTCCAAACATTCGAGCCGGCTCCATCACAACGGGAGCTGGAGACCGCTGTGGCCGACGACTTGCAACCATCGGCCGAGGACGCACCAACCGCCCCACGGCTGCCGCCGACACCAGTCCCGCCGCCGATCGACGAATCTCTGCGGACCGCTCCGGGCGACCTCGCAGCCGGGCAGTTCCTTGCCGGTTTGAACTGGGCCAACGATCCCGCGCAACCGCCGATCGCCCCCCCAGAGGCGCTGACACCAGCCAAACCCGAAGTTCATGCAACCGCCGACAAGCTGTCCACCACTGCCAAACCTCATGATTTCGAGTTGGTGCCCTTGGGAAATCTCTCCGTTAGCGGCTTCTTCTCGCTGGTGAATTGGACCAACGATCCGCAGCGAATCCGACATCCCCGACGAGCGGATTACGGATTGGACGAGCAAACCCTTAGTCAGGCGCGAAAGAACCCGTTCTACGTGATCGGCCGACCGCGAAGACCCGAGCGGGATTCTGTCTCGGAGGTTCTCGCGGAAATTTCTTGGGATTGAGGACACCAAAGAAATCCTTGAAGCCTCGACGGCGGATCGTTGCCCACAAGGCCTGATCTCACCGTCGTTACACCGTCGGAGGAACTATGGGGACACTGTTGCAAAGATTGTCGATCGAGGCCGACGGGCGTTACTTCACGCCGGAGGAGCGGCATCGCATTTTGAGCGAGGCGGAATCCCTGCCGCGTCGTTTGGCTGCCGCCGAAAATCTGGAGCGGATCGAAGAGGCCGCCCTTCGCTCCGTGATCGAAGAAATGCAAGGCCGATACCCGAACTTCGCTCGCTATCACGACCAGGCTTGGGCGCGGCAGTTTCGCGACATGCAGTTGGTGCTGCGAGCCGCCGCGTCGGCGATGATTCTGGACGACCCCGCAGAGATGGACGACCGCCTGCTGTACTGGCTGCGAACGATGTTCGCGGCGAACAACTACACGCCCGATTTCGTCCGGGATTGCTTCTCTCGTTTGCGTGATGTGGTTCGGGAGAGGCTTGAGTCACCATCGGCGGATCGGCTGACGCCCTACTTGGATCGGGCAGTCCGTGTCCTGGCAGATTTCCCGGAACCTGCGACCGCGGCGGTGTGATGCTTTGGCTGGGCAAAATCTCAACCCACCACACCACCGCACGACGTGACAGCACACTCCTGCGAAGGAAGAGGAAAGCGAAATGATCGGCCACAGTCATGATCTGCCGCCGCGGGGCAATTATTTCGCCATGAGTGCTTACGTCCAGCAGGACCTGGGCGCAGGCAAGTTGGCGAATCGAGCAGGTGCCCCCATGGTGGCATTGACGGATGAGTGCCTCATCGCTCTGGTCAACACACTCCGGCAGGAGTTCGCAGAGGACGCCCCGGCGGTGTTGAAGTCACTCGGCACCTCGTGGGGTCGACAGGCTGGCGAGCAGTTGATTCAGGAGACCAGTTCATACTACGGGCGACCGTTCATGGACTTGCCATTGGCGATGGTCGCTTCGCTGCTCACTGAAGCATTCCGCCACCACGGTTGGGGTGCGTTCAAGTTCGATTTCAGTCACTACGCGCAGGGCGTGCTGGTGGTGGAAGTGCATGAACCTTTCGAAGGCAGCATCGTGTCACGTGAGTGCGGAGCGCTCGACGAGTTGCTGAGCGCGTTCCTTGCCGGGATGATGTCACGACTGGCCGGGCGCGAACTCGGCTGCCTCCAGACGGATGCCCGGGGGATGGGCGCGGATGCCAGCCGCTTTGTCATCACCCTCCCGGAACGATTGGAGGGTTGGCAACCGGGCCAAGCGCATACAACAGTGCTCGCCGAACTTTGTCACCGGAGTCTGCCGTCGTAGGGCGAGATGCCGACCACGGGGGGAAATGTGCAGCAATCCAGACGTTGCCAATTCCGACCGCGAGGGTGGGTTCCGCCGAGAGAGGTCACAACATGACGGGGCATTTGGACCCGACGATGCTCGAGTCGGAGACGCGACGCATGGATCAGGTTTTTGAGCGACTGCACGGCATGATTCGGTCATCGGAGCGTGGCCGGCCGACATTGCCGCGGCTGGAGATTCCGGAAGACGTGGGGCAGCCGGGAACGAAGTGTGTTCGTTCCTCGTCGCCCGCCGGAACGTGAAAGCGAGAAGGACCGTGGCGGAACCTTTGATCTTGGCGCTGGCGAGCCACAAAGGCGGAACCGGTCGCACCACCACCGCATTGACGCTGGCGTGGGCGTTCGGGCAGGCGGGTCACAAGGCAGCGTTCGTGGATGCGGACGAGCAGCATTCGGCGTCGTTGTTGGCCTTGGACGCGCAGGGGAGGTGCCCTTGGCCGGGAGTGCAGTTCTACGCGAATCCTGAAGTTCTGCACCGACCCATCGACGCCGACGTGGTGGTGGTGGATCCGCCGGCGTTGACGGCCCCCACGGCGGCTTTGGTCTTGCGGCACGTCCACGGAGTCATCCTGACTTGCTTGGCCGATCCGATGTCGATCCGCACCGTTCCCGCAGCCGCTGCCGTCATCGAACATACCAAGGTCGAGAACCCACGTCTCGAACTGCTGGGCTTGTTAATCTGCATGTACCGGGCCGAAGACCCGGTGCAGGCTGCGATGCTCACACGCATGCATCAAGCCCACCGCGATCTGCTGCTGGACCCGGTGATCCCGTTCCAAGCGAGTCTTCGTGATTGGCCGATGCGGCCTGGGAGTCCGCCGGCCGAGGGTTCGGGGCGCGAGGCGATCGTCACGTTCGCCCATCACTTCGGACCCATCCTGACCGGAGCGTAGGGCACCGATTCCGTCCGATTGATCGCTAGTGACAATCGAGGGCAACACACCTGAGCTTGGGCCAGAAAGTCATGGATCGACAGATAAGGGATCTTCCTCTAATCGAAACTCACCCATGCGCAAGCTACTAGTCGCCAGCCAGAAGGGCGGCGTAGGGAAAACGACGACGGCCATCAATCTCGCGGCGGCGGCATCGCTGACCGGCGGACGAGTGCTGCTCGTCGATACGGATCCACTGGCCAGCGTCCCCGCTGCCCTCCACCTCCACGAACACCACGCCGCCTACGATCTCCGAGTTCTGGGAGTCCCCGCGGAAGGAGTCATCTGGCAGGACGTCATGAGCGGACTCGACGTCGCCATGCCCAGCACCGACGGGGTCACTTTTCGCCAGGACATCGATCAATTCCTCCGCACCTTGGCTGAAAC
>JAOAAM010000238.1 GCA_026418875.1 Gemmataceae bacterium
ACCGACGACCGCCCAGGCCAGTTCGATCAACATGAAGACCGATTGGGCAAGCATTTGAATGCCGCTTCCTGCCTCGACCGTGGGCAGAACCGACCGCAGCAAGGGGCGGCTGAATTCGCTCACGCTCAGCAGGAACCAGAAGACGGTGGTCCGAATGATCGCCCGGCGCAACCCGGGCGGCCCCACGCCGTCGACTTTGTGGACGCGCAAGCCGACAAGCCGCTTCCCCAGCGACCAACCTCGGATCCCCTCGGGCACAGCAAAGTAGAGCAGCCAAACCACCCACTCCAACGCGAAAACGACCAGCGTCGTGGGAAAATCTCGGGTGGTGGGGTCGACCCAAGGGGTCGAGATCGCGATCAACAGTTGGGAGAATACGCCGACGAGAAACAAATCGACGACGGCGGCGAGGATTCGATAACCGAACCCACCCACGGATTCCTCCTTCGGTATGAGCCCTATCAGGGCTGCTCGAAGCGAATCGAGGTCGGGCCAACGTTTGGCTTTGTCTCGCTCCAGCCCCCGCCGGACGATTCGGTCCAACTCAGCAGGAATCTCGGGTCGGACATCGCGAATCGACGGCGGATCTTCCGTGACAATTCGCGTCGCTGCGGCCAACACGTCACCGCCGGAGAATGGTGCTCGACCGGTCAGCAAAAAGTAGAGCGTGGCGCAGACCGAATACACGTCGGATTGAACATCTAAAGGCTGGCGTTTGATCTGTTCGGGAGAGGAGTACATCACCGTGCCGACGAACGCCCCTGTATGGGTGAGTTCGCCGTTCTCTTGGACCGACTTCGCCAGGCCAAAATCGCCGACCTTGACCCGCCCCTTCTCGTCCACGAAGCAATTGGACGGCTTCACGTCGCGGTGGATGACCCCCAGGCGATGGGCTTCGCGCAGGCCATCGATAATGTCGAGTGTTTTTTTGATGGCGTCGAGCGGTTCCAAGGGGCCGTGGCGATTCACCAGCGACGACAGGGTCGTGCCCGTCATCAATTCCATGACGATGTACGGTTGCCCTTCGGCCTCGTCCGCCTCGATGACGAAGACGCACCGGGGATGCGCGATCATGCTGGCGAGGCGGCCCTCGAGTTTGAAGCGCTCCACGGCCGAGGCCGACATCGAAATTTCGGGTGAAATCAGTTTGATCGCCACCCGACGCGACGTGGGACGGTGTTCCGCCTCGAAGACGCAGCCCATCGCCCCGGCTCCGATGCGGCGAACCAGGCGGTAAGCCCCCAGTTCATCGCCCTCGACGTAAATGCGGGCGAACGACTCGGACGCCGTGACTTCACGCAGCGTGGTCGATCCGGAAGAGGGTGGGGCGACCGAGACCGTCGGCGTATCGTCCACGCCGCGCGGAAAGGTCGATAGCGATTGCCCGCATTGACTGCAAAATCGCGGACGATCCCCGCTGAACAGAATCGTGTGCTGACAATACGGACACTGAAGCTGCATACCTGACTATTCGTATCAGCCGATCCGTTGTTTTCGACCTGTCAGCCGCTCGCTTCCTCTTTGCCCGGGATGAACCATTGGTTGCCGATTCCACCGCGTAGCTTGACGTTTCGCGGCCTCTCTTTCTCCTTGGGCGGCTCAGGGGCAGTCTCTGGGGCTGTGGCCGACTCTTCCTCCGCCGGGGCCGCCATTGCTTGCTTGATCGACAAGCTGATCCGACGGTTCTCTTTGTCCACGCTCAGCACTTTGACGTTCACCTCTTGGCCCGGCTGCAACACGGCCCCCGGCTTGCGAATTCGCTGGAGCGAGATCTCCGAGAGATGAACCAATCCCTCGATGCCTGGCTCCAACTCGACGAAGGCACCGAACTCGGCCAAGCGCGATACCTTCCGCGCGACGATCAGCCCGGGGTAATAACGCTGGGCGATGTCGTCCCAAGGGCTGCTCTGCGTCTGCTTCAGGCTCAAGCCGATCTTTCGAGCTGCTCGATCGAGCCGCACCACTTTTACTTCGACCCGTTCGCCAACTTTGACCACTTCCTCCGCAGAACCGATGCGAGACCAGCTCAGTTCCGACGTCGGGATCATGCCGTCGGCGCCACCCAGATCGACGAAGACGCCGAACGGTTGGATCGATCGGACGACTCCTTGGCGGACTTGGCCCACCTCCAGCCCGGCCCAGAATTTCTCCCGCTGCCCATCCCGCTCTCGCTCCAAAAGGGCACGGCGGCTGACAACCAGGTTCCGCTCTTCGGGTTTCACCTCCGTCACCACGCAACGCAAACGCTGGTTGAGGAACTGCTCTGGCTGTTCCACCCGGTAAAGGTCGATCTGACTGATCGGCATGAAACCGCGGATGCCGTTCACATCCACGCTCAGCCCCCCCTTGTTCGTGCCGGTGACTCGCGCTTCCACCGTCATGCCGACGGCGACGGAAGACCAATCGACCGTTTGCACCGCACCCAGCCGACGCAGAAGCAGCAGGCCGTTGGCGGCGTCGTACCGGTCGATTTCGACGTCCACGGGATCGCCGATGCTGGGCCGACCCTCTGGAAATTGCTGGAGCGAGAGCACGCCCTGACTGCGGCCGCCCGGCAGGTCGACGAACACATCGCCGCCGTGGATGGCGACGATCCGACCCCGCTTCGGCCCCTCGGACGGCTTCCCCGAACGTCCGGCAGGCTCGCGGCCGATCAGCGTCCCCTCGTCGAATCCCGCCAGGGCTGCCTGCAACTCGTCCTCCAACTCCGCATCTAACTGCCGCAAATTCGGCGTCTTGGTCTCGAGTCGGGCCGGTACCTCCGCCACACCGGGCGTCGGGCCAGCCGTCTCCTCCTCCGGCTGCCGCTGCGGCGGAATACGCTCTCGCTCCCGGCGACGCAACCGTTCGATCCGTTCCGGCAGGGGGCGCGCGTCGGCAGTCGGGTTTTCCGCAGCCGGGTTCTCGCTCGGCAGGTTCTCACCGGACGACGTCGGTTCTCGCTCCGGAACCGCGGGTTTCTCGCTCATGGTCGATCCTTCAAGACGGCACTTGGTTAACTCTTTAGTCTATTGGACCGACCCAGCGACGAAGAGCTACACCGCTGCGAACTTAACCGGCAACCGACGAAACGATTCCATAAGATGAAGAGGTACCTTCCTCCACCCCGGGCAGTGGATTCGTGATCCAAGCGGGAACGAGATTATGAGGCGATTCGTGCTGCTGGCCGCCGTGGCCGCCGTGGCTGTCGTCGGCCCGCTGTTTGCTCAACGCGAGTTCGGCTTCGACAACACGAAACCTTCAGGCCAGCCTTATCTTGCGGCGGAAGAGACGGTGCGGCGGATGAAGGTGGCAGACGGCTTCGAGGTGAAGCTGTTCGCGGCCGAGCCGATGATCGTCAACCCCATCGCCTTCACCCTCGATGAGAAAGGCCGTGTCTGGGCCGTCGAATGTTTCGAGTATCCCAAGCGAACTCCGCCCGGGCAGATGCCGCGTGACCGCATCGTCATCCTGGAGGACACCGACGGCGACGGCGTGTGCGACAAGCGGACCGTCTTCGCCGAAGGAAAAGATTTCCCCGTGCCTTTTGACCTGGCCAGTGGCATCGAGGTGGGGCACGGCGGCGTATTTCTCGGCGCGCCACCCTACCTGTGGTTCATCGAAAACAAAAACGACAAGCCCGGGCGGTTCGAGATCTTGCTTAAAGGCTTCGGCAGCCACGACACCCACGAGACCCTGAACACGTTCCAATGGGGCCCGGATGGTTGGCTTTACGGTCTGCACGGCGTGTTCACCTACTCCGAAGTGGTCTCCGGCGAGGGCGAGGGCGGCCCCCCCGTCCGCATGAATGCCGCCGTCTGGCGCTTCCACCCCCGCACCAAAAAATTCGAGATTTTCTCCGAGGGCACGAGCAACCCGTGGGGGATGGATTGGCGAAACACCGATGGCGAATTCATCCTGTGCTGCTGCGTCATCCCGCACTTGTATCACATGGTTCCCGGCGGCATCTACCGCCGACAAGCCGGGGCCAGCTTCAATCCGTTCGCCTACGGCGAATTGCAGGAAATTTGCGACCACACCTTCCATCGGGAGAGTGGTTGGGCGCACGCGGGTCTGATTTCCCTCGACGCACCCCACATCCCCGCCCCGTACCGCAATAGCGTGATCTTCGGAAGTATTCACGGATGTTCGATCAAACAGAACGTCCTGGTTCGCCGCGGCTCGACGTTCGTCGCGCACCGAGGCGACGATTTCCTCGTCAGTGGCGACAAGAACTTTCGCCCCATCAACATGAAATGGGGTCCCAACGGCGAAATCTTCCTCAGCGATTGGCACGACCAGAACCCCTGCCACCAGGCGAAACCTGACGATTGGGACTACGAGCGCGGCCGGATTTACCGCATCGTGCCGAAGGGCGTGACGACGAAAAAAGCCGAGGACCTGTCGCAATTGCCGGACGATGAGTTGATCGGCAAAACTCTCGATCCGAACCCGTACGTCAGCCGACAATCGCTTCGACTGTTGTACGAACGAGGTGTTCGCCGGGAGGACATCGGTGTCAACAAGCCGAAATTCCGCTCCTGGGCCGAGGTTCGACAATGGCAAGCGATCCGCGGTGATGGCCGATTCGATCCGGTGATGGTGGAAGGCTCCAACACGCTGGCTTTAGCGTGGCTGGCACGGTTCACCGGTGAGCAGGATACGCTCTCCGACGAGGTGTACGCCAAGCTGCTCCGGGCCATCGCTCCGTGGATCGAGAATCCGTTGCCCATGCACTCGATCCTTCGTCGAGAAATCGCTTCGTTGGCCCTCCGCTTCGTAGGACGGCGCGACGTCACCGGCCTGTTGCATCAACTGATGCTCGTGTCCGAAGATAGCCACGACCCCGTCATTCCCCACTTGGTTTGGCTGGGGTACGAACAAGTGTTGGCCAAAGCGTCCACCGCGATCATGGATGCCGAAATGGCCTGGCTCAAGATGCAATGCCAGCCGAAACCCCGGACCGTCCGTGACAGCGGGGCGGCCCCAAGCCCGATGATCACGCACTACATCGTGCCGCGCGTCATGCGCCGCTTGCTGGCGGAAAACCGGGCCGAGTACCGGCAACGTTGCGTCGATTTCGTCCACGAGCTTGCCCAGGTCAAGTCGCCTGCCCGGCTGCCCGCCCTGGAGGGTATGGTCGTCGCTCTGCGCGATCAGATCGTCGACATGCCCCGCGGTTGGCCCGAGGTCCGCGGCAAGCTGCTCGCCGAAGATGACGATGCCATCCGCCGACTCGTCAATCAATTGGATGTTAGTTTCCGCGACCCCGAGGCGATGCGAAGGGCGTTCGAAATCGCCCGGGATCCGACCCACCCCCCCTCGGAGCGGGCCGATGCGGTGCGTCGCCTGGCTCGGTTGCAACACCCTCAAGCCCGACCGACGCTCCTGGCTCTTGCCCGAGGCAACGAACCCCTCGCGGTTCGTGTCGAGGCCATGCGTAGCCTGAGTTTGCTACGTGACGGCGACCTGGCCGAGGAAATCTTGCGGCACTGGTCCGAATACCCCGCCGAAGTCCGCGTCGAGGCAGCGAATGTGCTGGCCAGCCGACGAGAGTGGGCCGGCCCATTGCTCCAAGCCGTCGGCGACAAGATCGTCGCCCGACAGGACCTGACCGACAACACCATCTTGCGTATCCGAGCCTTCAACGACGCGGGATTGAATGAGCAGATCGAACGCGTCTGGGGCCGCTTCCGGGCCACGCCGAAAGAACTCGAAGCGCTCATCCATCGCATGCGCCAAAGCCTCAGCCGGGGTGCCGCGTCTTGGGAGAAGGGGAAGCAAGTTTTCGATCAGCATTGCGCGAAGTGCCACCGTTTCGACGGTCGCGGTGCCGACGTGGGGCCGTCCCTCGATGGAGCCGCCCGCGATGTCGAATACCTGCTGGCGAACATCCTCGATCCCAATCGGGTCATCGGTGCCCCGTACTTCGTCCACAGCATCGAGCGAAAAGACGGAACCACGGAGGTTGGCCTGCTCGTCGCCGAGGATCCGCAACGGATCACGCTGAAAGTCGAAAACGGCGTGGAAAAAATCATCGCCAAGGCCGACATCGAGAGCCACACCATCCAGGAAAAGTCGATGATGCCCGAGGGACTGGCAGCCGGCATGACCGAGCAGGACTTCCGTGATCTGATCCGCTACGTCATGGCGCATCCTTTCGTGCCCAAAGTCGTGATCGACGGTCAGTCACACGACGTCCCCGTGACCCTGTCTCTTATACACATCT
>JAOAAM010000269.1 GCA_026418875.1 Gemmataceae bacterium
TTGAAACCCTCCTTGGGGCTATCGTTGATCGCCCCGAGAATGAGTTTTTGCGGCACGGTGGGATCAATCACCGTGGGTTGGATCCAACCCAGCTTTTCCTTGCACCAAGCCGAGAAGTGCTGCGGTCGGCCGTTGCCCGCCTGGTTCGACATTGCACACCACACCGACAGCCCCTCGCTGCCGGGATTCTCGGGTCGAGCATACAGGTCCGGCAGGCCGAGCATGTGGCCGAATTCGTGAGCGAAAACGCTGATGTTGCCCATGCGTTCGCCGCCCTCGGCACAGATGAAGTACGGCCAACGCTTGCCCTGATGGCTCACCGACGAGCGGTGCGGCCAATAGAGGCTACCGCGGGGGACCTGCATTCGACCGCCCGCATAAATAAAGATGATGCCGTCATAATCTTTCAGGGCATCTTTGCCATCCCGCTCGAGCAGCTTGTCTAAGGTCTCGATGAGCAGGGCGGTCCGGTTCGTCCCGGCCGTGCCGTACTCCGCCCGCTTCTTGCTCACTTCGATCGGTTCAAACGCTTTCCCCGAAATCTTCAAATAGCCGTATGACTGTTCCAGATAGTAGTCGTACAAGCTGCCGAAGGCCGGCTGACCCGTCGCAGTCTGCTTGTAGGTGCCCTGGCTGAACATCGCGTCATGCCACGCCTGCGCCGTGATCTTCGGGTTATTCTTCACGTCTGGGTAGGTGATGATGATGACGGCCAGCTTGTACGAGTCTTTGGTCCAATACGGCGAACGACGGGTGTCGAATCCCCCCGCGGGCAGGTTGCCGCTGCCGCTCGGGGCCGATCCATCCCTTCGGGGCATCGCTCCACCGCCACCGCCGCCAGCGACACCAACTCCCCGCCGGATCGGATCGCTCTCCCCGCCGAGGGTGACTTTAACATCGGCTTGTTTTTCCGCCAACAGCATGGTCAGCGTCACGGTGTCGCCCGGCTTCCGCGACAAGATCAGTTCACGCAATTGGTCATGGCTCGTCAGGTCGTTGCCCTCGAACTTGAGGATCACTTCGTTAACTTGCAAGCGAGCACGCTCCGCCGGAGAGTTGTCCTGCACGTGAACGATGACGACTCCTGGAGCATCCTTGCGTGGCTCGACGTCGATCCCCAGCACAGCCCGCGGGGAGCCGAGTTTTTGCGGTCGGCTGGCGGAGGTCAACGTCACCTCGGCCTGATGCCGTTGTCCGCCACGCTCCCACGACAAATTCACCGTCACGCCAGCAGCCTTCTCACGCAAGGCGGTTCGCCACGACGGCAGGTCGGAGACATCCCTCCCGTCGCATTGCTTCAAGACATCACCTTGACGAATCCCCGCTCGAGCCGCGGGTGAATCCGCTGCCACGTCGACCACCGTGAGTTGACCGTTCCTCGCCTCCACGTGAACACCCAGGAAGCCCGGAGTTGGCGGCTGGGTCGCAGCTGCTTTGACCTCCTTAGCCGAAATGGCCGTCGCCACGGTGCGGTATTCAGTCAGATCAATCTCATCGGCACCCGACGAGCGTACTACAACCGCCAAGACCACACCGAGGACACAGCCCCACAGTCGATGCATCATCGTGGCGTCCCCATCGCTTTCCACGGGCTAGCCGCATTCGACACACACTCAAATACCATGTAACCCCGCTTGGCGGATTCAGGTAGCGGGAAACCGCTCCACACGCTCACTCCGGGGGACCATCCTGGCGTCTGCCCCCGGGCGCTCTTACAATGCCCCCCATCCGTAAATCGACAAACACATCGCCCAAGACCGAGGTGCGAAATGACGAGACGTCTTGGCCTGCCGTTCATCATCGTGTTATGGGCGGGGGTGCTGGAGCCGATCCCGGTGCCCGCTCAGGAGCACGAGGGGCTGAAGTCCCTCAGCTATCGCCCGATTGGTCCTTTCCGCGGTGGACGGTCGGCAGCCTGCACCGGAGTTCCCGGCAAGCCCAACCTCTTCTACTTCGGGGCAACCGGCGGAGGTGTTTGGCGCACCACCGATGCCGGAACGACTTGGGAAAACATCTCGGATGGATTTTTCGGCGGATCCATCGGTGCAGTCGCCGTGGCCGAATCCGATCCCAACGTGATTTACGTCGGCGGCGGTGAGAAGACGGTGCGCGGCAACGTTTCCCATGGCTCCGGCATGTGGAAAACCACCGACGCTGGCGCGACTTGGAAGCCGATCGGGCTGAGCGACAGCCATCACATCCCCCGCATCCGCATCCACCCGAAAAACCCCGATCTCGTCTACGTCGCCGTCCTTGGCCGGTTGTATGGCCCCAGTGAACAACGAGGCGTTTTCCGCAGTAAAGACGGCGGCACAACTTGGGAACGCATCCTCTTCGCCAACCCCGATGCCGGGGCCGTCGATCTCATCCTCGATCCCAACAACCCCCGCATCCTGTATGCGACCACTTGGCGAGTCCGTCGCACTCCTTACTCCCTGGAAAGCGGTGGGCCAGGCTCCGGCTTGTGGAAAAGCACGGACGGCGGCGACACCTGGACCGAGATCACCCGTAACCCGGGCCTGCCGCAAGGCACCGTCGGCATCATCGGCGTCACCGTCTCTCCCGTGAATTCCCAGCGCGTCTGGGCCATCGTCGAAGCGGAGGATGGTGGCGTCTTTCGCTCCGAGAACGGCGGCAAAACCTGGTCCAAAATCAACGAGGATCGCAACCTCCGCCAACGTGCCTGGTATTACACCCGCATCTATGCCGCCCCAAAAAATATCGACGAAGTTTACGTCGTGAATGTCGCCCTGCACAAGTCACTCGACGGCGGCAAGACATTTAACATCACCCTCGGCACACCCCATAGCGATCATCACGACCTGTGGATTGATCCTAATGAACCGACTCGCATGATTGTCGCCGACGATGGCGGTGCCCAGGTCAGCCTCGACGGTGGCGAGAGTTGGTCCACCTATTATAACCAACCTACGGCCCAGTTCTATCGCGTCACGACCGACAATCATTTTCCATATCGTATCTACGGTGCACAACAGGATAATTCCACGGTACGGATCCTCAGCCGATCCGATGGCTTTGCCATCACCGAACGTGATTGGGAACCCACTGCCGGAGGTGAAAGCGGCCACATCGCCGTTCACCCCAAAGATCCCGAAATCGTCTACGGCGGCAGCTATGCTGGATTCCTTCAACGTTACAACCACCGCACCAAGGAATCCCGGATCATCAATGTCTGGCCGGACAATCCGATCGGACATGGTGCCGCCGATCTAAAATATCGCTTCCAATGGAACTTCCCTATCTTCTTCTCACCCCATGATCCCAATACGCTCTACGCGGCTGGCAATGTCCTGTTCAAAACGACGAACGAAGGTCAAGCCTGGACGCCGATCAGCCCCGATCTGACTCGCAATGACAAGTCAAAGCAAGGACCATCCGGTGGACCGATTACGAAAGATAACACCTCGGTCGAGTATTACTGCACTATCTTCGCTGCCCTTGAATCGCCCCATGAACCGGGCGTACTCTGGTGTGGCAGCGATGATGGTTTGATCCATCTCTCCCGCGACGGAGGGAAGACGTGGTCTAACGTGACGCCAAAGATCTTGCCTGAATGGACACAAATCAACAGTATCGAGGCACATCCTTTTGAGAAGGGTGGATTGTACGTCGCGGCGACACGTTACAAGCTCGATGATTTCAAACCCTATCTATTGAAGACGACTGACTACGGGCAGACTTGGACCGTCATCACTCAAGGTATCAAAGAGGACCATTTCACCCGCGTGATTCGAGCTGATCCCAAGCGTCGGGGTTTGCTCTACTGTGGCACCGAAGCAGGCATGTATATCTCGTTCGATGACGGAGCAACTTGGCAGTCGTTCCAGTTGAACCTGCCGATCGTCCCCATCACCGACCTGGCGGTCAAAAATGATGATCTCATCGTCGCCACGCAAGGCCGGTCGTTCTGGGTGTTGGATGACCTGACATTGCTGCATCAATGGAAACCCAACCTAACCGAATCGCCGCTGCATCTTTTCACACCTCGGCCGGTCTATCGACTGTCTGGCGGCGGCGGCGAACTCTCCGGTCGGTCAGCCAGGCTCTATGGCCAGAACCCCACGCCGGGCGCGGTCATCCGCTTTCATCTCCGTGACGAACCGAAGCCGGAGACGAAACTTTCCTTGGAGATCCGCGATGAGAAAGGTGGATTGGTTCGCCGCTTCGCCCATCCCGAAGAACCCGGTCACGGCGGCTTCTCCGTCAAAAAAGGGATGAATCGCTTCGTCTGGAATCTGCGGCATGCCGATGCCGAAGGCTTCCCGGGGATCATCCTGTGGGGCAGCCTCACCGGACCACGAGTCCGGCCAGGAAACTATCATGTGAAACTCACCATCGGTGAGCACACCGCCACCGTCCCGCTCGTGATCTTACCCGACCCGAGATCGTCGGCGACTCCGGCCGATTACGAGGCCCAGGAGCAATTCCTCCTCGCCATCCGCGACAAGCTCACAGAGACGCACCGCGCCATCAGGGCGATTCGTGACGTGCGTGAGCAACTGAACAATCTCACCCGGCGGATCAAGGATGATGCCGAAGTCCGCGATGCCGCGGGGAAGATCGACCAGGTCATGACGCAGATCGAGGAGGCGTTGTACCAGACCAAGGCCCGGGCTGGACAGGATCTGTTGAATTTCCCGGTGCGATTGAACAATAAGCTGGCCTCGTTAGGGGACGAGATGGGCGAGGGCGACTTCCGACCCACGGACAATGCAGAGCAGGTCCGGCGTGAGTTGACGCAGGCGATTGATGCTGAATTAGCTCGATGGCGGAAGGTAGTGCAGGATGAGATTCCAGCATTCAACGAACTGTTGTCGCGGAAGAAGGTACCGGGCATCTTCATCGAGCATCCGGCAGTAAAGAACTAACGTAAGCCGTCCTCGCTTGTTCGTCGGGATAAGAAATCACATACCGAGGAATGGCACGGGGACGAGGAAGGCGTGTTGTTCGTAGAGACTCCACACGCCGTTCCAACTGGTGTATTGCGTGAAGAAGACGATGAGGACGTAGAATAGAGCGACGGGGATGAACACCAATCGGCCGGTCCAGCGGAAGAGCCAATGCCTGGGCCGATCGCCGCGTCGCATCGCACGGCCCAAGGCCCAGCCGGTCAGCAGCCGCGACGGATAGATGAAGCCCACGAAGAAGAGGCTGGGGAGCCAGGCCGCCTCACGGGGGACCATTTCGATTTTCAGCAGATACAAGGGCAAGGCGAATGCCAGGGTGACGACGAATGCCACCGCATGCGCCCAGGGTGCCTTGCGGAACTCACGCCGCACCGCCAGCCACTCGAAAGCCGAGCGAAAGCGATTCGTCTGTGCCAATCGCAATTGCAGGAAGGGAAGATACATCAACACCCAGGTGAGAAGCAACGCGCCGAGGAAGGCAAGCAGGTCCGTGATGGGGCGATTGAGTCGCCCAAAAGCTAACATGCTGACCGGAATAAAAAGCCATGCCAATGCCGCCACGAATCCTCGCAGGCCAAGCCAGAAATAATATGGTAGTCGCAAAGAGGTGATCGCGTGCCAGAAACGATCGCGGCTCTGGGCATAATATACGCCACGGCGAAGTTGTCTCATTAACCAAACGAAGTTGAATGGCCAGAAAAAGTAGCGTAGTTTCCCGCCTCGGGCACAGGCCATGACGATGTGGGCAAAGGTTAAGGCCAGCAAGATGAGTAATCCCAATCGCCACGCTGCGGCGACTCGGCCATTCGGGTCGATGATCTGCGCCGAGTGAGCCAGATCGGAGACGATGCGAGCGGGCAACAAACATAACCAGATTCCCAGCGCCATCCCGCCGATGCGAGCCGCCTTGCGGATGCCGACGAAGCCGTCGCGAAATCTTCCGGTCCTCGCGACTCTTCCTCCCGACTCCAGCAAGTAACCCAGGCTGAGGAATTGCAGCAGCGGCAACGCGGCGAGGATTGCGAGCCCCACGAGTACGCTGGCCAGGCCGAACAGCCATTCGGGAATGCCGACGATGGTCCAAAAAATTCGCCCCGCCAGGCTCAGCGGCGGATCTTCGAACGCCGTCGCGACAGGCAGCTCTTCCCTCGTCGCCAACCCAACCGGCAATACTGTGAGGATCGGCTCGGCAGTCCCGGCGGGAAGAACCTCCAACGGTTCCTCGACACGAATCATCATCCGGCCGGGCTGGGTCATGCTGGTAGGTACCCTCGCCGGTCTCTCTGAGTTTCAACGCTGGCCCGCTCGTCCACTAAGTCGGCCACAGCGATACGAAACACCAGTCGCGGCATTAAGGTAGAATAGCTCAAACGACTTCCCCGGGGGATCGCTCCGATGGCAGGCCTGCGTGATTTCATCTTCGTCGGCGTGGTCGGAGGAGGGATTTTGGCGTTGGGGGCGTATTTGTGGCCGCCGCCTCCGACTCAGCCCGCCACTTGGTACGATGCCGCCGCTTACGCCGATCCCGGGTTCCGCGAGACGGTTCGCCGAGTCGATACCGCATTCGCCCAGCAGTGGCAATCCGCCCAAGTCCAGCCAACCCACGACGCCCCGGACCTCTTGGTCGCCCGGCGCATCGCCTTGGGGTTGATGGGGACGGTGCCCTCGCTGGAGGAGATTCGGCAGTTCGAGGCCCTGCCCGCCGAACAACGCCTGCCTTGGTGGTTGGATCACGTCTTACAGGATCAGCGCTTCGCGGCCTACTTCGCCGAACGATTGGCCCGAGCCATCGTCGGTACGGAGCAGGGGCCGTTCATCCTGTTCCGCCGACGACGTTTCGTCACTTGGTTGGAAGAGCAGATCGCGCAACATCGTCCCTACGATCAGATGGTGCGGGAGATGATCGCCGGGACTGGGTTGTGGACCGATCATCCCGCGACGAACTTCATCAGCGTCACCGCCCAGCCGGATAAAAACAACCAGCCGCACCCCATTCGCCTGGCTGGTCGAGTCACTCGGGCCTTCCTCGGCTTGCGACTAGATTGTGCCGAGTGCCATAACCACCCCTTCGCCGATTGGAAGCAGTCCGATTTCCAGGGCCTCGCCGCTTTCTTCGCGCAGACACGGATCGGGTTCAAAGGAGTTGGCGATGGGCCGGGCAAGTTCGAGGTCGAGGATAAAAAGACCGGCGGCACGAAGGTCGTCGATCCCGCGGTCCCCTTCGCCCCGGAGCTTCTACC
>JAOAAM010000294.1 GCA_026418875.1 Gemmataceae bacterium
AGATGTGTATAAGAGACAGAGCGATGTCGATCCCAAAACCGATCCAAAGCATGTGGCCCATGCAGCGGAGTTCCCGCCCATCGATCCCACGCCTCCAGCGGACAAAGAAAATCAGCTCGAGTCCTTGGCTGAAATTCCCATCGTCATGACCGCCCGCTTGGGTCGCTCCACGCTGACCATTGGCGACATTCTGAAACTCGGGCCTGGTTCGACCGTTCGCTTAGATCGAGACGTGCGCGAGCCCGTTGAACTGATCGTCGGCGACAAGGTTTTTGCCCTGGGTGAAGTTCTCGTCGTCGACGACAAATTCGCGGTTCGCATCAAGGAGTTGGCCCGGCCCGGGAGTGGACGCCGATGAACCAACTGCTGTCCAGCCTGCTCTTCGTTTCTCATCGGTTGCTTCAAGCTCCCTCGGAAGACGCCGTCGGCTATGCCCCGCCGGTGGCTCCGGCTCCACCTGATCTGGGGCCTATCCTGATGCGTTTGGCGGCGATGACGGGCTTCGTCCTGCTCATCCTGGGCGGGCTGGCTCTGTGGATCTGGCTGTGGCGTCGACCCGTTTCGGTGACCGAAGACCGCGGGCGGCTCCGGTCGCTGCATCAAATTTGGCTCGGCCGACGCTGCTGCTTGCAACTAGTGGAAGTCGAAGGCTGCCGCGTTGTCATCGCCGTCGATCCGGGTGGAATCAAATCGGTTCACCCCGTGAGTGGCGACTTCGCCTCTTTGCTGCCCGGCGACGATCCCAGACACCAGTCGGGGCCGTCGGTCGAGGAGATCATGTCATTACTGGCAGCGAGCCGAAACGCCGCCTAGGCCGGGCGATTAGCGGATGATCGTCGACAATTCTTGCAGCACTTCGTTGCAAATGCTGATGACCCGGGCATTGATTTGAAAGCCTCGCTGCGCCAGGATCAGACGGGAAAATTCCTGAGCGATGTCCACGTTCGAGCTTTCCAAAGTGCCGCTCACGACCATGCCTCGACCGCCTGTCGCCGCCGCGCCGATCAAAGCCGGTCCGGAGGCCGGGGACTCGCGGAAGTAGTTGTCACCCTCGCGGAGCAGCCCGCCCTCCCCCATGAACCGAGCGATCGCCAGTTGGGCGATGGCCTCGGTGCGCCCGTTGCTGAACAGGCCGAAGACCAGGCCATTGCGATCCACCGACACACTGTCCAGCGTTCCCGGGCCATAACCGTCTTGATAGATCATGGCCACGGACGAAGCTCCGCCGAACAAGGTCAGCCCGTCGGTCCCACCGGGGGTGCCCAAGTTCAGCGTGACCGTCTGCGGTCCGGGCAAACCAAGTAGGTCGATGGCCAAAGTGCTGGGAGTCACGAGATAGCCGGCTGAGTCGAATTCGATGTTCACGGGCGGCACCAGCGTCGTGCCGCCGCTGATCGTCGCGCTGACGAAGAATTCCGTGGCACTGATGCGGGTCAATGTCAGACCGAACGAGCGCGTCTGACCTTGCGTGTCGTAAACTAGCGACGCCATGCTGACCGAGTCGCCGATGGGCATCGTCGCGGCCAGATTTCCTTGAACCGTGACGTTGGCAGTGGCCTGACCCGGATTGCTTGCGCCAAGAGGCACGCGGACATCCATGTTCCCCGGCACTTGGAATCCGCCGACCCCCTCACCCACGTCGCCGAACCGTTGCACCCGCATTCCTGTCCCCGGATCGATCAAGTGACCGGTCAGGTCCACGTCGAATGCACCCGCCCGGCTGTACACGGTTCGTAATCCGTCGGCCAGCACGAAAAAGCCTGTCCCTTGGATCCCCAAGTCGAGGTTTCGGCCTGTCGGCGTCAACGTCCCCTGTTGGAACATCGACCCGATCGAGCCGATGGTGACGCCGAAACCGATCTGACTGGGGTTCACGGCCCCGCTCTCGGCCCCCGCCGACGACCCCCCGTTGATCGTTTGGTACACGAGATCTTTGAACAGCACTCGCTGCGATTTGAAGGCCGTCGTCGAACTGTTCGCCAGATTATTCCCGGTGACGTCCAAGAACTGGGAATTCGCCGACAAACCGGTCACACCGGCAAAAATTGCATTGAGTGCCATGACTGCTGTCTCCCCGAAGCAAGTCCATCACGATGCATCATTCACTGAGGGAGCGAACCGCGTCCAAGCCGATCCGCCTGCCGCCGACATCCAACAAGATTTTGCCGCCCTCGACCGCGACACCCGAGACTCGACCCATACTCAGCATTCCATCCACAACGAACCGCACGTTTTTGCCCAACAGGCTCGCCCCTTGGGTCAATTGCTGCAAGCGGAGCATCTGCTCGAAACTGGCGTTCAGCGACTGCATCGCTTGCAGATTGGCGAACTGCGTCATTTGGTTCAGGAACTGGTGGTTGTCCACCGGCTGCATTGGGTCTTGATTGCGTAGACTGGCCAGCAACAGCGCCAGGAATTTTTCTTGATCCAAAATTCCCAAGCTCGTCATGGGCGTCGTCATTATTCGACCTCCCTTGTCGTGTTCATGCCCTTACGTCCAGTCCACCCGACCCGGAAATTTCTTGCACTCGCCGGATCGGCGTGGACCCGATGGATTCGCCAACTTCCGGTAGTTCGGGTCTCGATCGAAACCAAGTCTCTCGCTCGGTCTCGAGACGGGGTGCAACGGCCAGTTGAGCCACCTGCAAGCCACGGCCCTGAAGTTCCCGCGTCAATTCGGTCAGCCGGCTCTCCAAGATGGCCTGCACATCCGCCCTGGCCACTTGAATCTCGCCGCGAAGCCCCTCGGCTGACCCCTGTAAATGAATCCGCACTTCGCCCAGACTGGGAGGGTCGAGTTGAACCAGGATCTCGTTTTGAGCGACTTGCAGCATCCGCAACAAGCGAACCGGGCCGATCGACGAAAGCTCCGTTCTGGCGAAGTTGCTGAGTTCGTGTGAGTCACCGCGGATAGAGTCGGTGGTGACCGACCCAACCATGATCGGCCGGGACAGCGACTCGAAGTTTGAGGAACGTGGTGCCAACAACACCGGAGCGACCTCGGAATGGTCCCTCGTTGGGAGACGGCGGGTCGCCGAGAAGGTGAGCGTCGGGATGTCGACACCGTGCTTCATGCGTTGTTCTGTCTCCGCGACTTTTGTTGCTGCGACGGTCAATCGAGTGCCGCTCCCGGCCGTTGGCTTGTTCGATGGAAGGCTTCGCTGGCCTGCCTCAACGACCTTCTGGTCGGAGAGAGACTCTTGCGGAATCATGGCGGAGCCTTGGCCTGCCGTTTCAGCCGATGTCGGCGACGAGCGGGGCATCCCCTCATCCAGGGAAATCGGGATTTCCACGGGCACGGCGGCAGCGGTTGCACTCGGGTCGACGGTTGAACTGTCCGCTCCCTCCAGCGAATTCGACAGCATCGGAAAAGTCGGAGGAGTCACGGTCGGGACAGCGTTTTGACCGTGGGGGAGCGTCATGCTGTGCTGAGTGAGGACGGTGGGGACGGTCGCCGACCACGGGACGGTGGGGACAACGATTTCGGGGTTGGTCGGAGACGGGTTGTTCCCGACGGGTGGTATCAATTGAGCCAGCACGGCGGCAAAGTTGAGACCCGGTGAGGCGAACGTCGCCGCGTTCACGGCCGCAAGTTCGAGATCGTTGGGCCAGTCTCCGGCGGCAGTTCCTTGAGTCGGAAGACTCAACCCCGGGGCAAGAGACCCAAACGAGGTCGAGAGAGCCAAAGCTGTCAGGTCGATGTTGCTCAAGCGGCCGCTCTTTCAAAGAACTATCAGGACCAATCCGATGGCTGGGAGTACGCCTGCTTCGCCTTGGCGATTTGGGCCAGATCGCGCAGTTTCGGTCGGCCAATTTCATCGAGCCATCGTTGGGCATCCTGCACGGTCGCATCCAAGGCATCGACCAAGGTTTGCAAGCGGTTGCGATCGACTCCCTGGTCCGCGGCCAAGTCGTGGATGTTCGACTCGATTTTGGCCAATTGCTCCTCGATCTTCTCGGGCGAGACCTCCTCCCGTCGAATGAGTCGCCCAAGCTCGTCGATGCAGGTCAGGGCTTCCCCTATTGAGTCATGTACCCCACGTTGGGTCGCAGCGTCGGAAAGTTGGATTGGGGATTGGGACATTGAATCACCGCTCAGGCCGGGCAGCGCGGGTTATATCAAGTCGGCCGGTCAACTCCTCACGTGTGCGAATGGCTTGTAACTGCCAAGCGGCACATTCGGCAAGGAAGTCATCGTCGCGGGATTGGGCGAGTTCGGCATACAGTTTCTTGGCGGCCTCGAGATCGCCGGCCCGCCGGTGTGCCGAGGCCTGCAAGTAGCGCAGCATCGCCCCTTGTTTGCCGCTGAAGTTGGCCGGGTCCATGACTTTAGATGCCCGGAGCGCCGTCGCATATTGGCCCGCTTTGATCAGGTTCTGCACGTAGCGGATCCGATCGACGGGGCGGAACGATTCCGAAGTCCACTCGGGCGGCGGCTCCACTGCCGGAGTGCTTGTGGCTGGGGCACGGCGACTCGGGATGCGTTCGAGCAAGTCGAACAGGCGGGCCTTCAACCGAGCTCGCTCGGCCACGAGGTCTGCCGTATCACCGGGTGGGTCAGGTTTGGCCGAGGGTGCGGAGTGCTCGGTTGGCGGCGTCGTGGAGGGTTTCGCCATGGGGGCGATGGTCGGCTGCGGTGTGGCGGTCGGCGGGGACGCGGCTGGAGCCTGACGTGACCGCTTCAGTTCTTCCAGTTCGGCTCGAAGTTGGCGCAATTCGTTCCGGGTCGCTTCGTCCGAATCCCCCTTGTCTCCCCTCCACTCCGATCGCTCGGGCCGCATCGCCTCGCCCAGGGCCGGTGCAGGCGGAGGTTTTCGTTCGTCATCGGCGGCGTTCGTGACGGCGAGACCGAGCGTCAGCGACGCCATCCCGCCGATCCATCCGACGATTCCGATTGAGCGGATCCAGCCGAATCGTCCGCTTTGTCGCCGGATTACGGCCACGATTTCCCGAGTCCATCGCATCGTGGAACGCCCTCGTTCATCATCTTCCCACCATCCGGGGGACATACCCCAGAAATGCAGCGGAAACAATGGAAAGATGGAAATTCGTGGCATGATGAAATCGTGTCCATCCTGCCTGTTTTGTTCACTTTCACAGGCAGTCGGTGACGATGCTACTTGATGCCCGGTCGAGGATTTTTTTCGCATGGGGCATCACGCTCTGGTCATGCTCGCCCTGATGGTTGGCGAGTTGCCGGATCCCGAACGAACCGCCGCGATGGACATCGTCGTCCAACGCTTGGCGTCGTTGGCCACCGATGCGCGGTCCTCGCGCCCGGTCCGATTAGAAGCATTGCATATTTTGGGCGAGTTGGGGGCGGAAGCGAAAGCCGCTGTCCCGATCCTGACGGCGCAACTGTCGAGGACGCGGGACCTGGCGGTACTCGAAGCCCTGGTGCAAACCCTTGGCCGGATTGGTTTTGAAGCTCGCCACGCTCTGCCCGAGCTTGCGGCATTGGCAGGCCAAGACTTGGACTTGGACCAAGCCATTCGTGAGGCGCAACGGCAAATCCTTGCCCCGCCGGAGACCCGTAATCTGCAAGCGCTACGAAAGATGACGCACAGTTCTTCGGCGGCGGTCCGGCTTCATGCGGCGAAAGCGCTAGGCGCGAAGGGCCGCTATGCCGAGGCCGCCATCCCCGACCTGATGCAACTGACCCGTGATCCCGATGCCGACGTGCGTCGCGTGGCCGTCGATGCGTTGCGGAAAGTGCAAGCGCAGAACATCCCTTCGGAGACATTGGTCAATGTTTATGTTCTCGACCTGAACGACCCCGACGAAGCGGTGCGATTGCATGCCGTTCGCATGTTGGGACGGATGGGGCCAGCAGCCGCACCTGCCGCCAAAGCATTGCAAAATGCCCTCCGTGACTCCTCCGCCGATGTCCAACGAGCTGCGGCCGAGGCGCTCAACCGTGTCTTGTCGGGCAGCACTAGCGGATAAAATCGAGGAAACTGGTTTGCATGATCCGCGCCGTCAGCCCGAGGGTCGCTTCGTAGAGATTTTCGATTTCTCGCAAACGCACGGCTGCGGCGACGATGTCGGTGTTTCCCAAGTCGGCGACCCGCTCCTCGCTCACCAGCTTCAAGTTGGCTAATTGGCCGTCGAGTGCCTCCAGCGCTTCGAGGGTCGCGGATTGATACCCGATTGTTTCCAGCAAATGCTGCTGAACGGACTGCAATTCTTGCAAGCGTTGTTGCATGGTTTGGGCCCGGGTCGGCGGATCGAGTCCCGGGTCTCGCAAGGT
>JAOAAM010000309.1 GCA_026418875.1 Gemmataceae bacterium
CAAGACCACCGGGTGCACCATGCCCGCCCCCATGATCTCCAGCCATCCCGTCCCCTTGGTCATCCGAACTGCGTCGTCGTCGACCAATGGCCACTCCACGTCCACTTCGATGCTCGGCTCCGTGAACGGAAAGTAGCTGGAGCGGATGCGGATGCGTCGGTCCTGGCCGAATAGCCGACGGGCAAACGCTTGCACGGTCCCTTTCAGATCCGCCATGGTGATCTGCTTGCCGATGACCAATCCCTCGACTTGATGGAACATGATCTCGCTGCGCTGCGTGATCTGCTCATAGCGGTAACACATGCCCGGGAGAATGGCACGAATCGGGTTCGGGGCACATTCGCGCATGACGTGAATCTGGCCCGGGCTAGTGTGCGTTCGCAGCAGCACTCCGGGTTGCGTCGTGTGGAAGGTGTCCCACATGTCCCGGGCCGGGTGGTGCGGCGGCATGTTCAAGAGTTCGAAATTGGTCCGATCATCTTCCACTTCGCGGCTGCGATAAACCTGAAAGCCGAGGTCCGCGAAGATGGCGTAGATCTCCCGCAGGGTTTTCGTTGCCAAGTGCAGACGACCGCGCACCACCGGCCGCCCGGGCAGGGTCACGTCGATCCGCTCTTGGGCCAGGCTGCGTTCGATGGCACGGTCCTGTTCGGCACTCAGAGCGGCTTCGTAGGCGGCCAGCAACTCTTCCTTGATGCGATTCGCTTCCTTCCCGTAAGCGGCTCGTTCCTCCTTGGGCACGCGGCCGATGGCGGCAAGGACTTTCTTTATCTCGCCTTGGTCGCCGAAATACCGCGTGTGCCAACCCCGCAGCGCGGTCTCGTCGGAGCAGGCCTGCAACTCGGCCTTGGCCCGAGCTTCCAGCTGGAGCAAGTCGGACATTTTACGTTACCCGAGGGACCGACCCCGCGTCTTGGCCGATTCTAACGTTGCCACGGCGAGAGGTCGGGGGAAGAACCGTGAATCAACTCAAGCCGATGCCGCTGCGGGAGTCGGCAAGTGCCGCCGAGCCAGCTCGACGAGTTGCGTGAAAGTGTCCGGGTCGTGGATGGCGATCTCCGCGAGCATTTTGCGATTGATCTCGCATTGGGCACGCTGCAACCCGGCAATCAGTTCGCTGTAACGCATGCCCCGCATCCGCGCCGCGGCATTCACCCTGATGATCCACAAGCGCCGGAATTGTCGCTTGCGCTGCCGCCGATCTCGATAAGCGAAGACCCGAGAGCGGATGAGGGTCACGACGGATTGTCGATACAAGTTGTGCCGACCAGCGCGGAAACCTTTGCACAGTTTGCGGATCCGCTTGCGTTTGCGGATGACGGTTTTGCCGCTGCGAGCACGGGTCATGGAAGGAATCCTCTCGGCTTAAAGACGGTGGGGGCAATGGTTTGTGATCCGACTTGGGAAAGTACGGCGGATCGAACCAGCTCACCGCCCCAGTGCCAGTAAGTATTTCTTGGCGACTTTGCCAGTTTCGATGGCCGTTCGACGGAGTTGCCGCTTCCGCTTGCTGGTCCGACCGGCGAGCAGGTGGCGCTTGTTGCCCTTGTGCCGCTTGATCTTCCCCGTTGCGGTGCGCTTCATCCGCTTGGCGACGCCCTTGTTCGTTTTGGCATGCTTGGGCATGGCGGTGGTCCTGGAAAAACGGCGGAACCCGCGGACACGGATGCCGGGGTTCCGTTTGATTTTTTTCGGAACTAACAGTGTATGGAAAATCGCGTGCCCGGTCAGGGGCAATCAACCGCCACCCGATTTGGGGGCCAGCATGGCGGTCATGCTTTTCCCTTCCATGTTCGGCGGTTTCTCCAGCTTGGAGATGTCGTTCAGCTTCTCCAGCATGTTCTGCATCACCCGCTGACCTTCCTCGATGTGCTGCAATTCTCGGCCGCGGAACATGACCTTCAGCAGCACTTTATCTTTGTGCTCGAGAAACTTGCGTGCCTGGTTGATCTTGGTCTCTACGTCGTGCTCGCCGGTCTTGGGGCGGACGCGAATCTCTTTCAGCTTCTGTTGGTGGACCTTGGCTTTGTCCTTCTTCCGGGATTGTTCGTAACGGTACTTCCCATAATCCATGATTTTGCAGACGGGCGGACGCTCCTGTGGCGCGACTTCGACGAGATCCAAATTCGCGTCACGCGCCCGGTCGAGGGCCTCGGCCGTTGGGATGACTCCCAACTGCTCACCATTCGGGCCGATCACTCGGATAGGGCTGATTCGGATTTGCTCATTGATGCGTGGACCGCGTTCCCGGTCACGGTCCCCGACTCGGGGGTCACGAACAGGCGGTGGGATGGCAACTCTCCTTTGTGACAAAACCATCACCCGCGAGCCTCGGCCTTGCCGCGAGGACTTTTCGCCGCGACGCTCGCCCCGCCACGGTTGCCAGCCGCCCCGCCGACTCTCTCAAGGCCGATCGACCAAACTCGCAGGTATATGGACGATAACGCTTTGATCGCTTGGCGTCAACGGCCGGTCGACCGATTTTTCGCCCACTCGCCGAGCTGGCCGGTGCCGCTGCCAGCCGTCCCAATCTCCGTAGAAAATCTTCGGCATGCCCCTGAATCGCATCGAATAGCCCACGAGGATTACCCAATGTTCACACGTTGGTCGCTTGGGTTGGTGATTCTGCTCGCCGGAGTTTGCTGCTCCTCGCCTGCTGAAGATCGAAAGGACGAAGGACAAGGCTTCGTGCCGCTGTTCAATGGCAAAGACCTGAGTGGTTGGGTCGCGGTCAACGTCAAACCCGACACGTTCTACGTCAAGAACGGCGAGCTTGTGACCACTGGCCACCCGACCGGCACGATCCGCACGGAGAAGATGTACGAGAACTTCATCCTCGAAATCGAGTGGATGCACGAAAACAAGACCGAGCCGGGGAATTCGGGTATTTTCGTGTGGGCGACGCCCAATCCCGTCGGCAACACCCCCTTTCCCAAAGGCATCGAGGTCCAGGTTCTAGTCAACTTCGAGACGGATTGGGCCACCAGCCACGGCGACGTCTTCAGCGTCAACGGGGCCAAGTGTAAACCCGACAGGCCGCATCCGAAAGGGATGGAGCGCTGCCTGCCCAGCGAGCGTCGAGCGAAAGGCGGGGGGGAGTGGAACCACTACAAGATCATCGCGAACAACGGCACGATCAAGCTGCACGTCAATGGAAAAGAGGTGTCGGGCGTGAGCGAGGTCAAACCCCGGAAGGGCTATATCCACTTGGAGGCCGAAGGCGCGGTCTGCCGCTTCCGCAACATTCGCATCAAAGAACTGCCATCGACGAACCCGGCCGAGGATGAGATCGCGAAGTAACCCGCGGGTGTCCGTGGATCGAAGCGGAACTCATGCCGATTCCCGGAGTCGGCGAGAATCATGAGCGAGCCGCCGGCCCTGGCAACGATCGAGTAGCCGACGGTAAATCTCGTTTTGAGCCGGACAGGACGCCACGCCCTGGCGTTCCATACGCTCCTCGGCCAAGCCGATTAGGGAATCGCCGGCGTCCTCATGCTCGACACGGCCGTGGCGGAAGGCCGTGAATGAGGGCAGGTAAGCCGGGGCCATCGCCGCGGTCGGAGTGATTTGGGCGAACGCGCCAATCGACGCGCCACTGGGCAGCACTGTACCTGGTCCGATTCGGGCATGATCGCCCACCAGACAGCCGCGGGCCACCGTGGGGCCGTTGGCTTGGCGGAAAGTCGCGAGACCGTTCGGCAATCGAGAGTCAACGTGACGATCGGCGGTTTGCGCTCCCGCACCGTATTCGACC
>JAOAAM010000174.1 GCA_026418875.1 Gemmataceae bacterium
GGAGTCCCTGGAATATCGGGCGAAGTTGAAGGGGGTGGACCGGCGGGAGCGTGCCCGCCGCATCGAAGAGGCGATGGAACGTTGCCGCATCCGCGAGGTCCGGCAGCGGCTCATCGGCACGCTGTCTCGCGGCTACCGCCAGCGGGTCGGCCTGGCGGATTCCCTCTCCCACCGACCGCCGGTCCTGATCATGGATGAACCCACCAGCGGCTTGGATCCCCTACAAATCCGCGAAACCCTGCAAACCATCAAAGAGCTTGCCGCGGAACACACCATCCTCTTCTCCACGCACATCCTGGCCGAGGTCGAGGCGATCTGCCAACGCATGATCGTCATCCACAAAGGGCGACTCTTAGCGGATCAAACCATGGCGGAATTGACCCAGGATGATGCCCGCCACCTGACCGTCGAGATCCACGGGCCCAAAGAGGCGGTCACATCGGCCATCAAATCCGTCTCGGGGGTCTCGCGGGTTTCGACCCGCGCGGAGCAGGACGGCTGGGTCGAGTTGGACGTTCGCGTCTCCGACAAGGCTGACCCGCGGGAAGCCATCTTCAACGAGGTCGTCAAGCACCAATGGTCGTTGCGTCGGCTGGAGGTGCGTCGGCGGAAGTTGGACGACTACTTCTACGAACTGATCCGGCGGGCCGACGAAGCGGCAGCCGCAGCCGCCTGATCCGTCGATCTCGGACCGAACGGACGGTTCTTCACGAACGAATTCCCTGGGACGCTGAGCGTTGGGAGTAGCTGGGCATGACGACTCAAGGCGTCGCGACACCGGAATCGGCCCCCTCTCTGCTTCGGGGCGATGAGCCGAAACTGGCGCGATACGTCGGCGGAATCGGTTGGGGCGTGGTCCTGATGGGTCTGGTGATCGTGCTGGCCAACCGCTCCGCGGAGACACCCCGATTGTTCTCCGAAGGATGGGGTTGGCTATTCGTTCTCGGCGGTCTGACGGCGGGCCTGGCTCATGCCGCCGCCGAGACGGATTCCCTCATCCGCCGAATCATCGGCCTGGTCGGCTTGATCCTCGTCGTCATCGGCATCGGTTGGGGGGCGGCGATGGCGGCCAGGGAACGAAGCTGGGCCTTGGGGCTGATCCCCGCCTTGCCCGGCGTGGCGTTGCTTGCCCTGTTTCTCCGTCGCGAAACCGACCCTCGGCTGCGGGAACGCGGCCTGTTGGCCTTTGGTGCCGTCGGCCTTCTTCTTGCCCTCGTCGGCGTGTTGGGCACGATCATTGCCCCGCAATGGATGCCTGCTCGCTTCGCCGTCGCTTTGCTCCTGGGCCTGCTCCTCGTCCTGATCTACCTCAGCCTGGCGGGCATCGCCGATGATCGAGCCTACCGCATCGCTCAAGGCTTGGGAGTGCTCGGGGCCGTCGCGATCGGCTATGCCTTGCTCCGAGCCGCTATCCCGACTTTGGTCTACGAGTGGCGGAACCCCTCCGAGTTGGAGCACAAAATCGCCTTGGCCTCCGGCGTGTCGCTGTTGATTCTCGGCGTCTTGGGCCGGACCGTCTTCGGCCATGCCCGAAGTGCCACGCAACCATCGGAGAGCCAACAAGCGGGTCGGAGCGGCGGTCGGCTGATGATGCTGGTCGGCGCGTTTCTCATCGGCTTGGGGTTGTTGCGACTTTACTCCCCGGACCTTCTGCAACGCCTGGAGTGGGGCAGCGAGCCGCCACGACCGTACCTCGTTCCCACGGGGTTCGTCCTCATCGCCGCTGGCTTGCTCTACGCCCTGGTCGCGGTCGGTTTCCTCTCCGAAAATCGGTTGGTCGTATTGACCCGGCGGGAGTTGATGGCGTTCTTCGTGTCGCCGATCGCCTACTGTGTGATGGCCGGGTTCGTCTTCATCGCCACGCCGTCCTACTTCCTGTTCCTGGAAAACCTGCTGATTCGGGCCGAGCGGGGCATCCCCTTGGAAGAGCCGATCGTCCAAAGCTACGTCATCGCGTTCCTGCCTGTCGTCGCCGTGCTGCTCTCCGTGCCGCTGATCACGATGCGGCTGTTCGCCGAGGAAAAACGCAC
>JAOAAM010000350.1 GCA_026418875.1 Gemmataceae bacterium
CGGCTCCCAACAACCCACCGTTGAACTTGGATCCACCGCCCGCCATCAAACCGAAAGAGCCGACGACGGCTCCCAACAACCCACCGTTGAACTTGGATCCACCGCCCGTCATCAAACCGAAAGAACCGACGACGGAAGGGCCAACGACTGCGCCGAGTCCGATGGCCCCGCCACCCTTGCCACAACTCTCGCCTCCCGGCGTGCCCCGGCAGCCCAGCCCAGCACCTGGCCCTGCCCCACTCGACGTGGATCCGCCGCCCACGACCAAGCCCAAAGAGCCAACCACGGCTCCCAACAACCCTCCGCTCAACTTGGATCCGCCGCCCACGATCAAACCCAAAGAGCCGGAAAAGTTGCCGGCCCCACGACTGGTTCCGGATTTGAACGTTCCGCCGTTGGAAGCGCCCAAGACGAAGCCGGGGAGCGTGGAGGTCCCGCCGTTGCTGGTTCCGGGGAAGTGAGGCCGCGTCAAGATTGAGTCGAGCGGAGCATCAAGACGGTGTCCGAGAGTTCATCGCCGCCGGCCCAATCGACGCGGTTTCGGCCGAGTTGCTTGGCACGATACAGAGCCGCGTCCGCGGCGGAAACGAGGGCTTCGCTCTCTTTCATCTCGGGAGTGGCAGCAGCCAGCCCCACGCTGATCGTCACCGGCCGGTGCCGCCAGGTCGCCGTTTCAATCACTCGACGGAAGCGCTCGCCCAGCTGGATGGCTCCCTCAATGGGCGTGTTCGGCAGTAGAATCGCAAACTCTTCACCGCCAAACCTCGCCACCAAATCGGTGATGCGTGCCGTCTGTCGCAATAGCCGCCCCACCTCCACGAGTACCGCGTCGCCGGCGGGATGGCCATACGTGTCGTTGAACGATTTGAAGCGATCCACGTCCAGCAGAGCCAGTGACAGGGGAACCCCGTAACGGCAGGTTCGCTGAAATTCGTCTTCCAAGCGATGCTGGAAGACCAGGCGATTATTCAAACCCGTCAGCGGGTCGGTCGTGGCAAGGAGTTCCAGACGGGCGTTCGCCTCGGCAAGTTTCCGATTCGTCTCCTCCAAGTCGCGGCGGTACTCGTCGAGCAGTTCCTCGAACAATCGCCGTTCGGTAATGTCCCGAAAGATTCCCCGGACGATGGCCGTCGAGGCATCGGGCCGACTACAACTGACCTTCCCCTCGGTGACGATCGTGCGGCCATCGCGCGCGACGAACGGCGTCTCGATCGTGCCGCACGGATCGTTGGCGAGCAGCCGTTCCCACGCTTGCATGCACCGATCTCGATGTTCCGGGTGAAGGACGTCCGGGAGGCGCAAGCGACTGATTTCTTCGGGGCTGTAGCCCAGCTTGTCACGCCAGGCACGATTGACCAGCAAGAATCGGCCCGTCGCGTCGGTGACTTGGATCATGTCGCTGGCGCTCTCGAAGAGTTCCCGATAGCGTTCCTCGCTCTCGCGGAGGGCCTCTTCGGCTCGGTGTTGCGCCGTCACGTCGAGGATTTGGGCGACGAAATGCGACGGGCGACCGTCGGCCCCCCGAACCAGCGAGGCATTGACCAACGCCCAGACGACGCCGCCGTCCTTCCGCAGATAACGTTTCCGAAGTTGATAGCTGACCTTATCTCCGCCGAGAAGCTCACAGTCGCGGGTGATGCTGACGCCAACGTCGTCGGGGTGGGAGACATCGACGAAAGTCATCTGCCGAAGTTCGTCTTCGCTGTAACCGAGCATGGCACAGAATGCCGGATTGACACGCAACCAACGTCCATCCGGCGAGACAATCGCCAAGCCGACGGAAAAATGATCGAAAGCGCCGAAGAAATGCTCGTTGGTGAGCAGCGAGTCGGCGAGGGTGTCGAATCCCTTCCGGCAGCGAGCGCGGGTCACTGAATGCTCGTCCTCTGTATCCGTGCGTTGTTCCCCAAACCTGCCAGGGACTTGCACAAACATAGGTTGAAAATCAGCGAAAGACAAAACATCTCGATGATCGTGGCGGTGCTCCGGCTGATGCGGGCGGCGAGGCCCGTGGCGGTGCGCCGGCCCGTGCCAACATGCGATGCCGATCCCGATGCCAATCCCGATTCCAAATACCGACGCCGAAGCCAATGCCAATGCCGATGCCGATGCTGAAGCCGATGCCGACGCCGATGCCGATGCGGATCCCGACGCCGAAGCCCATCGCGGGACATCCGGCTGTGCTAGAGTTGGGCAAGCGTGTCATCGCATGGTTTCATGGGGTGCATCGGTGAAAGACGAGGCGTGTGCAGCCCTGCAACAGGTGATCCAGCAGTATGGCCCGGGCATCCATCAGGTGCCCCGAAGTTGCGAATTGTTGATTCAACAGGCATGCGGGACGTTTCCGCAGGAATCGCAGGTGTTGATCGAGGCGTTGCGAGACGGCGTGCCGGGTGACTTGGATCAATATCGCCCGGAAGAGGAATCGTGGGAGGCCGTGGCGGAGGCGCTGGCTTATCGCTTGAGCCGTCGCGGGATGGCGGCCGATGAGGGTCGTTGGGCCGTCGAAACTTGGGCCAAGGCGTTGTCCCGGCATCCGGAGAATTTCGCGCCCCACCAACCTGAGCCGTGGAACGCGACCTCTCCTGCGACGGGTCAAGCGTCGGGCATCGGCGACACTGGCGGCGACAGCGGCAATAGCGGCGACAGCGCCGACCGCTTGTTGCGTTTGCTCATCGCCTCGGGAGGTGGGGCGTTGGGCGGATTCTTGGGATCAGCCATTTACCCCACATCGATTTTGATAAACGAAGTCGCCATGCGGATGCCCCATGTCTTGAGCATCAAGCGAGCTTTCTCGATGCGGGATGTGTGGACGGCGGCCGTGTTCGTTTGGCTGTTGTTCGCCTTGGGCGGGGCCGTTTTTGGAGCCATCGGAGCGGCCGTGGGCTGGAGCCGTCCCCGGCGAAAACATCACGGCTACGCCGTGTTCCTGGCGGGGGGCGCGGGAGCTTTCGTGGCGTCGCTGATCGGTGCCTTCGTCGCGGGAATCTTTGGCGGCAGCATCGGCGCGTTCCTTGGTGCTCTCGGAGTCTCCCTGGCGTGGGCGCGATCGGCCAAGTCCGAGTAATTCGCCCCAATCAGTCCCGCAATTCCCGACCGGTCAAATGGAGGAACACACGCTCCAGGTTCGGCTCATTCGCTTCGATTTCGGTCGGTTCCATCCCCAACTCGGCAAAGACGGAGGCCAACCGCAACAGGGTGTGCGGCACGTCGTGAGCCGACACCTCGAAGCGCCCGTCGTCGAGCCGTTGCCAAGCGACTTGCGGCAGGTCGTTCAACCGCTGAATCAATCCCTCGGTGACTTGGGGAACCCGGAAGCGGATCTGGCCGGGCAGTAGCCGCAATAACTTGGTCGTGAAGTTGCAGGCGATCAGCTTGCCGCCGTCCAAGATCCCAACCCTGGGGCACAACGACTGCACCTCTTCCATGTAATGGCTCGTGTAGACGATGGTCATTCCACCGGCGTTGAGTCGACGAACTTCCTCGAAGATCCGGTTGCGCGACTGCGGATCGACACCGGTGGTGGGTTCGTCCAACAACAACAACCGCGGTCGATGCATCAGTGCCGCTCCGAGATTCAGGCGGCGCTTCATCCCGCCGCTGAAGGTCGCCGCTCGCTGATCGGCCCGGTCGGTCAGGGCGATGGCTTCGAGGACTTCCTCGGCGCGTCGGCGCAGTTCGGTTCCACGCAAGCCGTAGAGTTGACCGAAGAACTCCAAATTCTCTCGCGCTGTCAGTTCGCCATAAATCGCCAAGTCCTGCGGCACCAGACCGATCTCGGCACGGGCCTCCCAGATGGGCCGCCCGGCCACGGCGGCTCGCCCCGCGCTGGGCGTTAGCAGACCGGATAGGATCGAGATGAGCGTCGTCTTGCCCGCACCGTTCGGGCCGAGCAGGCCAAACAGCTCGCCCTCTTCCACGACGAAGGTCACGCCCTGAAGCGCTTCGAGAGAACCGTAATGTTTGCGAAGGTCCGCAACTTCGAGCATCAGCGAGGGCATGTCGGCTCCTGTCCGCGTCGGCCGTTGTGGTATCGTTGTACCGGGGGCTAAGCCGAGAACGAGAGGGGAACGACACGTGAAAACGCGCGGTGGGGCGTGGCTGGCGGCAGGATTGCTCGTCGTTGCCGGCTTGCATGCTTGGGTCTGGCTGCCCACAGAGCCTCATCACAACAACGACGAGTCGCGGCATGTCATGACCGGAGTGTTCATGCGCGATGCCCTGGTCGACGGTGCCTGGCGTGATCCGATCACCTACGCCCAACGTTACTATCTGCAATATCCCGCCTTGGGTTTACTGGTTTGGCCGCCGCTGTTCTATGTTGCGGAAGGCTTGGTCATGTTGGGGCTGGGCACGTCGTTTGTCGCGGCCCAACTGACCGTGGCCGGCTTCGCCCTGGCGGCCACCCTTTTTGTTTTTCGTTGGGTCCGTCTCACTTGGGGTCACGACCGCTTGGCAGCGGCGGCGGCCGTACTCTTCGCCGTGTCGCCGTTAGGCTTCCGCTATAGTCGCCATGTCATGCTCGAAATCCCCACGCTGGCGTGGTGTTTCGCGGCCTTGTTCTATTTCGAGCGATACCTCGTGGAGCGGCGAGGGGGCGATGCCTTACGGGTCGGGTTGCTGGCTGCCGCGGCGGCTCTGACTCGTTTCGACGCCGTGTTTCTGCTGCCTTACTTTGGGATTCGATTGACGACGGAACGCCGACTGTCCGAGCTGACACGCCCTGCCGTCGTCGCCGGAATCGTCCTCGGGCTGGTCATGGCCGCACCCTACTATTGGTTCACCTGGCAGCAGTACGGCTCAACGATTGCCCAGGCAGCCCACCAAGGGACCATGCCGGATTCCCGACCTTTCGACCTGTGGCACAACCTGCCGTTCTACCCCAGCCGACTCCCCTGGCAGGCCGGCGTGGCGATCACTTTGGGGGCGATGGCGGGTTGGTGGCGCGGGTGGCGTGGGTGGCGTGGGTGGCACGGGGGGCGAGTGCCGGGCAACACCCGGGCCAGCCTCACCCTCATCGCCGCGGTCTACCTCACCTTCACTCCGTTGGCGGAATTGGAGGACCGCCATGTGATTTATTGGATACCGGCCTTTGCCGCTTGGGCGGCCGCCGCCGCGGAATCGCTCCCCCCCCCTTGGCGTGGGGTCGGCTACGGCGTGCTGATCCTTGGTGCCGCCATCCCCCGCACCTGGAACGTCCCGTCGCAGGTCCACGGTTATGCCGAGGCCGCCCGGCAGGTGCTATCGGGTCCGCTGGAGGCCCGGGTCGTCTTTTTCGACGGTGCACTGAGCGGGAATTTCATTTACCAGATGCGGCACCTCGATCCGCAGCGTTCGGTCACCGTACTCCGAGGGGACAAGCTGGTGTACGGTGTGCGGAGCGACCCGGCCGGGGGCTACGTCGAGTGGACCCCGCATCCCGATCAAATCCTCGACTTGCTGCACCGTTACGACCCGGATTGGGTCATCATCGAACATCCGCAAGCCATGTTCCCGGATTTGCCCGGGCCGAAGCGGCTTCGTGAAACTTTGCGCGACCACCCCGAGCGCTACGAACACGCCTCGGACTTGGACATTGCCCTTCGCGGGACTCATCCTGCCTTTCGCGGAGTGGTGCTGGAGTTTTACCGCCCGGTGACCCGCAATCCGAAGCGGGAGAGCCTGCGCGAGATGCCGATGCTTAGCCTCGGACGGCCTGTTCGCGCCCCTGACGACTAGCGCCCTTTTTTGAACTCGACACCCCGCTGCATCAGGCCCCAGGCGTGATCCACGTTCGCTTGGATCAGGATTTGCCGCTGCGATTCGTTGGCCACCTCGCCGCTGAGCCAGAGCACGGCCATTTCATCCTCGCTACCCTCGCCATGCCGGACACGCCGCGGCGGTCGGGCGGGATTCTGCGGGTTCTTTTCGCTATTGTCGTAACGCCATTCCGCCCGGATGATCGTGCCGCGGGGTAGCCGGATCGGCTTGCGAAATCGGTACACCTCTTGCTGGTTAAAGTCCCAATCGTCGATCCACAACAGCCTTTCGACCCAACCGTCGGGCAGTTCCGCCCAGGCGCGGACCTCTTTGCCGATCAAGTGCATGTGCGGCCAGACACTATCAGCCCACAAATCCACTGGTAACTCGAAGTGGTCCGAAATCACGTAGCGCGACTCGCCCGGGGGGATGTCAATCTCGGCGGAGCTGAGCATGACCCCCAACATGCTCCGGGTGGGCGGCTGACGGGTCAGGTACAGGCCAATTTCCGTTTGATCGACCTCTTCTTTGCCGATGCTGTGATAGTGCATCTCCAAGACGAAGTCGGTGCCCGGCGGGATCGGCATCGCCGCTTTAGTCGGGAAAAAGCGGGGCGTCCGACCGGGGACATAAATCGGGAATAGGGAGAGCGGCACGAAGCCTGGACCACCGGCGTTTCGATAACCTCGGCCGCCCGCAGCGTGGTTCAACTTGCGGGCCGTCCCCGTGTGATCAAAAATCGCCACCGCGTGGTGTGCGACCCGAGGATTCGAGGGCCGGCATTCAATCCCCTTCAAATAGTACCCGGGGGGGATCTGCAACGGCATGACGAAATGGATGTAAATGTCGCTTCCCTCGGCGGGGACCATGAACGGTCGATCCATTTTCAGGACCACGTCGGGCCGACCCAATTGCCAGCCACCGGGGAATTCGGGCACCGGCGGAAGATCACGCGGCGATCCCTCGGGACAGCCCAATTCGATCCACCGCCGAAACACACCAATCTGCGCGTCGGTTAAACGCCGGGAGTCGGCGAAGTCCCCGTACCCCTCGCGCGGCTTCCAAGGCGGCATACTGCGGGACTCCACCACCTGCCGAATCAGACTCGCCCGTTTCTTCACCTCGCGGAAGGTCAGCAGGCTGAACGGGGCGACCTGTCCCGGCCGGTGGCATGACACGCAATGCTTGAACACAATCGGCGCCACGTCGCGACAGAACGTCGGCTCCCTCGCCGACGATCCCGATGAAAATACGATCCCTACGCCCAGCACCCAGGCGATTCGCATGCCGCCTCCATCATGGATTGGTCAGGTCGATGTCGCAACCAATGGCTGGGGCATGCGACACGGATGGGTTTCTTCCCGAAAGAACTGCCTGCAAAGCCTCACGCAAGTCGCGCCGCTGCGGCTCCCCGCGAGATTTGCCCAGATCGTAGAAACGATCGTCGATCCGGCCTCGATACACCACCTCGCCCGACGACGAAAGCCCCACCGCCTCGGGCATCTTGGTCGCGCCAAAACGACGGGCCAAAGACCGGCTCGAATCCAGCACCAAGGGAAATCTCAGCCCATACTCTCGGGCGTGTCGAAGGGCATCCTCTGGCTTGACGTCGGCATCCGGATAGATCCCCACCCAGGCCACGCCCTGCGGGGAAAACTCCCGATGCAGTCGAATCATTTCTGGTGCGTAGGCATTGGAAATCGGGCAATCCAGCCCCAAGAAGACGAGCACCGTCGCGGGATTCTTCTGCAATTCGCTCCATCGGATTGCCCCACCCTCGACCGTGTTCCAGTCGTCGGAAGTCGAAACCGGCGGGGTTATGGTCGGCGGCAGGTCATCGGCACATCCAGAAAAAAAAATCAGCCCCAAGGCCCAAGCCACCCCACGACGTCGCGGCATCAAATGGTTTCCCCCGGCAGACCCGCGGTACGCAAACACGGGATTATTGAAAAGTCCGACGAACTTCGGCCCGGTTTCATCAAACAGGCCGACCCGAGTCAGACTCTCCCCGCGCTGCACCCGCAGTTCCGATGGGGGGCATGATACGAACTCGTTAGTAAACGATGAGAAAAATCCGGATGAATTCGTACGATTTTTTCCGAATTGAAGGCCCCTCGCCGCTACGGGGGGCCTTCGATCGGTTTGATGGTGAGCTTACTGTCGACGAATACGGGCTTGGGATTCCATGGGCGTGCCTTCCCCTCGGAAAGGTAATATACGCCTCATCGCACCCGCGTCCTCGAGATCGTCCTCGACGACGTTTGACAGGATTCGGACGAAAGCGTCGGCCACCACGCCCGTCTCTCGATCGACCAAGAGTTGACCCGAGGCTTTGACGTTCAGCGTCGGCAAATTGGGGTTGGGACCCGCTTCGCCGGTCAACTGCACCAATGCGAATTCGCGGTCATCACGCCGGACAACACCGAGATACCGGTAAGTCAGCCGAACTTGGGCCTCCGCGTTGGGGGGGCCGCCGATGAACAGCAGACTCCGCTGATCTGTCCAAGTGCGGTTGGGCGTCAATTCCTGCTCCGGGAACGACACCGAGACAAACGCCAGATTGTGACCGATCTCTTCGCACCAGGAACCCAATTGCCCCCGGGCTTCGTCGGGCAAGTCGGTCAGGCTGGTCCGGCCTCCGGTGACTCGCCCCGTGGCGTCGGTACGGAGTTCGAGACGAACTTTCGGCAGGTGCTCGGCATGGTCGTCGACGCCAAGATCCTGCGGCCCCGTCTCGTCCGACTTCAGCTGAACATCCAGTCGGCTGACTCCGATCGCGCTGACCCAACCGCCTGAACTGTCCCGCCCGAGAAGCTTCTCGCTGCATGCCACGTTGGCTCGGACACGCAACCAATGGGGATCTCCGTCCGCATCCCGGATGCGGATGTCGCTCGCGGAGACGACGGCGACAGGGTGCGATCCCGCCCGAGGTCGGTACCGAAGTTGGACGGTTTTTGGCTCAGGGGCGCTGAATGGTTCGGCAGGCTTGGTCTCGTAGAACGCCTCGCCTTGGGCATCCTCGTGTCGCACTTGCAGCCACAGGACTCGACCGACGGGGAGAGCGCCTGCATGCTCGATTTTGCCCCGGTAATCGCCGGAAGATTCGTCCCGAACCAATTCGACCGTTTGCCGGCCGGGGTTCCTCGCGCCGTTTTGACCTCGACCCGCCGCGATACGTTCCGTCGGTTCGCCCCACCACCAATCGACGGCCACTTTTTTCACTTGTCCCAACGGGTCGCTCAACTCAGCCGTCACCTCCCAACTCGTGCCCCCTCCGGGAACGCTTTGTGGCATGCCCAAGGCAAGGGTTTTCACATGGCCACCCAGGAACCGGTTGGCCCGCTCACCGGAGACGGCGAAGTTGATGCTGGTGTCACGAATAATCGACACGGCGACGCCGACCACGTTCCCCTCCGCATCGACGACTGGTCCGCCCGAGTTGCCAGGGTGCATCCCGCCGTTGACTTGGATCCGATTCAACGCTCCGGTGGCATCTCGCCGCAGGCTGGAGACCCGGGATTCGGCGACGGTGATCGCCTTGCCCAGTGTGCTGCCCAAGGGAAAGCCGAAGATAAACACTGGCTGCGTCTCGATCAGGCTGGAGCCATCGACGATTGTCAGCGGCTGCGGCCAGGCGGGGTTGCCCTCGGCCGAAATGCGGAGCAACGCGAGGTCATTCTCCCGATCCACGGCCAGGACTTCGCCGGGGTATTTCGCCTCCTCCGCCTCGCCGCTGTTCAAAACCAGCTCGATGCGTCGCGGTTTGGCCGCGTTCGGGTCCAGCATGCCCAACACGTGAGCGTTGGTCATGACGATCCCGGGGCCGACGAAGAACCCGCTGCCCGTGCCATCCTGTCCTCCGCCACGGATCACGCGGATGAAGGTGGTGGCTCGCTTGACCCGCTCCAGGGTGGCCGGTGCGAGATTTTGCGCCCTGGGTGGTTCGCCGCCACCCTTTCGTGCAGCCGGGACTTGCGGGGCCACGACCGGTTGGGCCGGACCTCCCGGGAACAGGGAATCCAACGCGAGGACGGACGCCGATGGGGCGAATTTGATCCTGCTCGCCCCATCGTCGGCGACCGGAGTGACGTCCGAGGCGTTGAATCGCTCGCCGAAAGTCCGCTCTCCCGCACCGACGCCCGCGAACAACAGCGGTCTCTCGCCCCCGCCTCCACCGGGCAGGGGGATGTTCGGGATGTTGGACCGTCGGCCCCGATCTTTCGAGTTATTCGGTTCGACCAGGTTAAACAGCAGAACGCCGCCCCCGATGCCAACGATCAAGATGAGTGCGAACAGCCCGAAGGTGATCCCGATCCATTTGCCGGGGCTGTCGGCCTCACGGCGTGAGGTCTTCTCTCGCCGACTCCGAGTCGGAGCGGGCAAATCATCGCCTGCATCATCGGCAACCGATCGTGATTTGGCCTCCCGTGGACCGGGTTTTTCTCGAGGCGCGTCGGGCGTGGCCGGTTTGACATCGAACTCCTCCTCGATCACCTCGACGACCGGCGGCGTCCAAGTGAACACAGCCGCGCACTTCGGACACTTCACTTTCGCCCCAGGCGCGAGCTCGCGTAACGACCGGACCTTCGCAGCACATTCAGGGCATTCGATGATCGTACCTGCCATGACGCACCTGGATGATGACGATGGGTGAAAGGTTTAGAAATTATCGCCTGTTCTCTTCCAGCTTACAACCGCCGCCTCGTCTTTTCCGTCAACCTTTCACAACAAAAGACGAAGGAACGCTTGCGAAGAGTGACGGAGCCCGCTGAATCCCCCGGAGCGGTCCCCCGCGCGACGAATGAATGCCACCCCGCGGAGTCACGGCATCACGGCGTGAATCAGTGCCATTGGCCTGTGCGTTGCGTCGAGTTTCCTGGCTCCAGCTTGATGTTCCAGCGCACCCGTGGGGGGGAGGTTTTGTCCCTTCGTTGAGAAGCGGCGGACAGAAAAGAACGCCGCGGCAAGGCAGAATCGAATCATCGGATTGCCCTGTGGGAGTTGAGGAATTGATTCAGAATCTTCCCAAGATACCGTTGCTACTGGGGGCACCGCGAGCGCCTACCGTGACGATGTTGGCGATGCCTCGGACTGTAGCGAGCGGGGATCGGCAATCGCCGGCGGCTTTTGCACACTGCTGCTCCAGGTGACACCTGCCTGGCCGCCGATGAAAACACCCGGCCCCGCTGGAGGGAATCGGCGATGCTCAAGGCATGGGTCGTTTGTGGGATTGCGATTTCGGCAGTGATCGCCGGGGCCAGCCGCCTCGACGCCCAAGGTGCATTGCTGCCCGAGAGCGACGCTCCGGGCCGAGCCGTCGCACGGGCCGCCTCGCCGGTCTACCCGAATCTGCTGATCGAAGTCGGTCAGGACTTCGTCAACGCCTTGGCCTCCCGGGTTGAAAGTCGAACCGGCGACATCAACCGCCGCGAAGACAAAACCCACACCGTGGGCGTGCAGTTGACCACCGTGCGTG
>JAOAAM010000358.1 GCA_026418875.1 Gemmataceae bacterium
TGTATAAGAGACAGGCTGAGCACCGCCTTGCGCGAACTGCGCTACTGTTTCAAGGTGTTCTCTGCACTTCGGCACCAGCGCAAAGTGACGGTTTTCGGTTCGGCCCGACTGCCCGCGAGCCACCCCTCATACCAACAGGCCGTGGAATTCGGTCGTCGCATGGCCCAGGCTGGGTACATGGTCATCACCGGGGCCGCCGCCGGCATCATGGAGGCCGGACACGTTGGGGCCGGACGCGAAAACAGCATCGGCATCAACATCATGCTCCCCTTCGAGCAAGCCGCCAACCCGATCATCAGCGGCGACGCCAAGCTGATGCACCTGAAATACTTCTTCACTCGCAAGCTGCTCTTCGTCAAAGAATGCGATGGCATCGCCTTGTTCCCCGGCGGGTTCGGGACTTTGGACGAAGGCTTCGAGGTCCTCACCCTGGTGCAGACCGGGAAGTCGCACATGTTCCCCATCGTCATGGTGGACGAACCCGGTGGCGACTACTGGAAGCGCTGGGATGATTTCATCCACGAGTGTCTCTACAAGCGAGGGCTGATCTCTCCTGCCGATCGCTCCCTGTACTTCATCACCGAATCGGTCGAGGAGGCCGTCGACGAAATCATCTCGTTCTACCGTGTCTACCACAGCATGCGGTATGTCAAAGGCGAGTTGGTGTTGCGGCTACGGCGCGAGCCATCGCCCGCCTTAGTGGCCCGGCTGAATCGAGATTTTGCCGACATCGTCGAGCGAGGGGCCATCACCCCCAGCGGGCCACTGCCCTTGGAGGCCAACGAACCGGCTTTGCACGACCTGCCCCGCCTACGCTTCTGGTTCGATCGAAAGAATCACGGACGACTGCGCGAGATGATCGACGTGCTCAACGCCGAGGGCTAGTGGGGCTAGTGGGACTAGTGGATCACGCCGCGAACATCGGACGGCTCCGTCCATCGGCTTGGTGCCAGGCTTCGGCCGGTTGACAAAAAAACCGGGGACCGTTGCCAGCCCCCGGTTACCAAGCTAACTTACGGGTCCCGTCCATCCCTTCGTTTCGCTCGGCCGCTTCAACCGTTCCCCCCTCGGAACGGATCAAGCCAAGTTCAGGTTGCCCGCCACTGGTGAAAGTACACCGAGGCGGACACTCATACTTAGAACAAGAAATACGAGGACGCAAAACGATTCCGTCGATTTTTTTGGTTTTGTCGATTTTTCTGATTTTGCGGACGATTTCACCAAACCCAAGAGAAGTGCAGCTGAAGTGGCGGCGGGGCGGCGAGCGTAACTCACCGCCCGCTGTGATGTTCGGATCGATCAAGCCGTCCCGACCGGCCGGAGCGCGAGGTCGGCGGGGTTCGACGGGATCGGCCGCCGGAGCGATTCGCCATCGTAGTGCCAGAAATGCACGGATTCCTCGCCCAGCTGCCAATCGAAATAAGCTGGCTGCCCGTGGATGACCGTGGGGAAACCGACAGAACCGACGGCGGGGTTGAACAGCACCGCGCCAAGGTCGTCGAGTTCTCGCCGCTCTTCGTCCAAACGCCCTTGCAGTCGGGCCACTTCGCCGTGGACGTAGTAGCGACGCTGACGCTCGGGCCAACTGAGCGAGACCTTGTTCCGGTCGAGTCCCTCTTGCTCGAACTGGTACTTGTGCAACTGGGCCGAATCGTTCACGATGTCTTCGACGATGCGGCGAACCAAGGGGAGCATTCGGCGGACGGTGATCAAGTCGAAATTGGGCCGACGTCGCCGTGTCAGAGTTCCGCCCGTCCTATCCCTAGTGTCACCGCTCATATCTCACCTCGATTCTGGAGAGACTCGGGTGGGATGCCTCTTCCCGCTCCGCCTCTAACTCCATCTTAGGTTGCCAATCAAGCCCATGCTTCCGACCCAACCGGAACGATCGATGTAACCCCTCCGCTCGACACGAGAGACGGCCCCCGGGGGTGGCGTTTCACTTGACATTCATGTTTTCGTCCGCGCGGATAGCCTTGCCGGACCTTTTTTTCCACCCCGAAATTCCGACGTCGCAGCGGCTGGAAAAGTTCAACCACGCCAGCGAACAAACCCCTCCAGGGCGAAAAATTCGGGCAATCCCAGGGCGTCGTAAGTGGCGGCCGTGCCCTTGTTTCGCTCTTCGGCCCGCTGCCAGAATTCCCGTCGGTCGCTCCCGCCGGGGAACATCGCCCGGTCCTTCTGCGATTGATGACGGAAAATCGCGAGTTTCTTGCGCTCCAAATCGGCGGGGCTGATCGGTACCGCCCGGTCGATTTCGTGCGGCTCCCACTCCTCCCACGCCCCGCGGTACAGCCAAACCTCGAACTGCTGGCCTGCTTGCCGCAGCTTCCGCACACAGGTGTAGATCGCCTCGGCACAAACCCGATGCGTCCCATGCGGGTCCGACATCTCGCCGGCCACATATATTTGCGCCGGTTTCAGCCGTTGCAGCAAGCTCGTAATCGCCTCGTAGTCCTCCGGCTGCACGGGAAGCTTTTCACGTTTGCCGGTCTGGTAAAACTTGAGGTTCATGAATTCCAGTTGTTCCGGCGGGATGCCGCACACCAATGCCGCCGCTCGCGCTTCCGTCTCCCGGATCAACCGCTTGATCTCCAGAACCTCGGGACAGTCGGGCTGGCCGGGTTCCTTCATCCGCAAGGCCTGCCGCACCTGATTGGCCAACTGTGTGGTCTGTCCGGCGCTGATCCCAAATTCCCGATTGAATGACTCGACGAAATCGACGAAGCGCAACGCATCGTAATCAAACACGGCGATATTGCCGCTTGTCATATACGCCACGTCGACCTTGTGCCCCTGCTCCACCAACCGGATCATCGTGCCGCCCATGCTGATGACGTCGTCGTCGGGGTGCGGGCTGAACACGAGGATGGTTTTGCTGTCGCGGCCCGCGGGATGCGTGACCAAGGTGGAGAGGCGGTCCTGAAACACCCGCTCGCCCAAGTCCTGCGCCGGACCGTACTCCCGCAGCAACTCGAACAAGCCGTTCTCACGAAAATCGTCGTCGTCCAGTTGCAGCAGCCCCTTGCCAACCTTGAGGCTCAACCAAATCACCGCCTGCCGGATCAACGAATCGGTCCAGTGGATCGAGCCGAGTTCCCACGGGCGCAACCGAGCGCTCAGCTTCGACG
>JAOAAM010000448.1 GCA_026418875.1 Gemmataceae bacterium
GCAGACCGCGGCGTGGGGAGCCCAAGCTAAATCAACTGCCCCTCGAAGTTGGGCCGCGTTCCGGTCCAGTTTCCGACCTGTCCACCGCCGCCAGGTACGCCGGGGACCAGCCCGCGGGTCAGGACGTACCAGCAGAAGTAGCAATGGTTGGTCGTCGCCCCCGGGAGGGACTGTGGGTCGCGGGCCAGGATTTCGTCTCGAATGGACGTCAACCCGTCGCGAAACACTCGGCCGACATAGGGATGCCGCCGGGCACCCTCGATGATCTGCTCCAAGCTGTCGGTGTAGATGTTGCCGATGGTCAATTGATCCAAGTCCGAGGCGAAGCCGCAGCAGGGCTTTACCTCACCGCGAGGGGTCACGATCAACGCCTGGCCTGGTCCCTCGCAGTAGTCTTCCTCGAACCATTCGCCGTCCCAATTCCCGCCGAGCCTCTCCGCTCGCTCTACCGGCGCGAGGTGGTTCCAATTCAGCGTGATCGTCAGCTCCGGTGAGACCATCAGATACCGACGAAGCCACGGCGACCATTCGATGACAGCGTCCAAGGCGTCGGCGAGTTCTCGGACCCGGTTGAGACCGTCGCGGGGTGAAGGGCTGGCGTAAGAGATCGAGATGATGTTGTCGCGCTCGAAGACACGGCGAGCAACGCGGCAGAAGACTACCAGGCGGTCGGTGTGCCGTCCGTGGAACTTATCGACGCTCAGCCCGAGCTTGCCGGCAAAACCTGCGTCCCGCAATTGACGTAACACAGTGGCCAGCGAGCCTTCGTCGTCAAACCACACGCCGTTGGTCATGACTTTGTCGAAACGCAGGCCAAGTTGGGCGGCTCGAGCCGTCAGATCCAGGACGAACTCGGGGTAGAGAAACGGTTCCCCGCCCGTAAAGCCGATCACGCCGACTCCCCAGGCAGCACACTGCTCCAAGAAACGAACCGCGACCGGGATCGAGAGACGCTCGGTCCACTCGATCGGAACACAGCAATGGGCGCAGGTCAGGTTGCACTGGTAAGTGCCGGAGAAAGCCAAGTAATTCGGGTGGTATCCCCGACCTGCGGGCCGAGGCACCGCATCGGCGGGAAAATCAGGATCACGTGGTCGAGACATGCCAAGTCCACTTGGAATCGCCGGGGAAACCAGCCGCCCGCTGTGGGGTCTCACAGCGGAGGCTTGTCCAGCGGGGCGAGGTCGCCAGGACGGAATTCCGCTTCGCACCGCGTCCTGCCTTGGGTCTACCCGCCGGGTGTCTATGTTATGGAGCATGGCGTCGGTTCGTCGGTATGGTGGGCAGGAACCGTCGCCTCTCCGAATCTGGTTGAGGATCCTGATGAAAACTGCGACAATACCTGCCAGAAAGAACGGGGAGACCCGCCGAAGTCGGGAGCCCCAGTCCGCCCCAGCGGGGAGAGTTGTGCCATGACCTCGACTCACCGTCGTTTGCGTCTTGCAGGAACCGTGTTGGTCGCAGCCTTGGCGGCGGTCCTCTGGCAAGACAAATCTGCCGGTCAGCGGCCCGCCATCCCCATCGACATCGATGGCTCGCCGATCGAGATGGACAACATGGAAGGGTTGACCATCCCGAAGGACCGCGAGGCGACGGCGATCATCGCGGCCGTCAAGGACTACGTCGAGAAAAAGGACTGGGATATTGTCGCCCGCTCCTTGCAATACCTCTTGGAGAAACCCGAGGACAGTTTTTTCGAGGTCCCCCGCCGCGACGAAACCGGGAGGGAGTACATCGGGCGAATTTCGATCCGGATCGAGGCGAATCGGCTGATCGGCAGTCTGCCCCCCGATGGTTTGGAGACTTACCGGCAGAAATACGGTCAGCGGGCCTTGGCGCTGCTGCAAGAGGGGATCGACAAGAATGACCCAGCGATCCTGTCGCAAGTGGCGCTGAAGTACCGGCACACCGAGGCAGGCGCCAGGGCCGTCCGCCTGCTGGGCAACTACTTCCTCGACCGCGGCAACTACCAACTTGCCAGCGGCAAATTCCAAGAGTTGCTCGAGCTGCTCGAACATGAGAAACCCGAGGTCAAGCGAGAGTTGCTCGCCCCGACGCTGTTCAAGGCAGCGCTCGCACACCGACGTTTCGGCGACACGGCGATGGCCGAGAAATACTGGCGGCAATTGGTCGAAGTTCTTGGGAACAAGAGCTTGCAGTTCGGCAGCCGTGGGCCGGCTTACACCTTGGAGCAACTCCGGGCCGAACTCGATCGTGATGCTTCCGTCGGGGCACGGTCGCTCGCAGGCTGGCCGATGGTCCGCGGCGATGCCTCGCGCACAGCCCTGGGAATTGGTGGCACGCCCTTCTTCGAGTCGAACTGGCGGGTGTCGATGTTCGTCCCGGACCCCGAGCGTGCGAAAGACGTCGATAACCCATTGTGGGTGAAGACGGCTGAATGGGTGCAGGAGAAGGTCCGTAGCGCGACCGAGTTGATCGAGAAAATGCCGGGGCCGAAGCGGCCGATGTTGCCGGGCTTTTTCCCCATCGCTGGGAACAATCGAGTCATTTTCCGCACCTACGACGGTGTCTACGCTTTCGCTCTGCGTGATGAACCGACATCGGGTCTGAAGGCCGGCGAGTTGGCTTGGTCGCAGCCGTTGCGCGGTTCTTTGCACTCGATGGGTTCGGATGCCCAGGGCGGTAGCCGCGGCACGCTGGAGGGCTGGTGGGGCCAGTATTACGGCGTGGTGAACCAGGGCATCGCCGGCATGCCCGGGATCTTGTTCGAGAATCAGGCCATTGGCACTCTCAGCCATGACAACAAGTACGTTTACTACGTCGATGACCTTGCCTTGCCGCCGCACCCGCAGATGACCGCGTGGGGGTTCCAGGCGGGTATGATGCCGCAATTCGGCCCCTTCACCGATCAAATGCTGTACAACTCGCTGATGGCCGTCGAAATGGACACCGGCCTGTTGAAATGGGAGATCGGGGAGCGTCGGGCGGGGGGCAAGGTCCCCGTCATCAATCCGCCGGGGACGGTCCGCCGTGTCGTCGAGGCCGACGGCAAGGTCCGCATGCTGCAAACTCAGCCAGACGGCACCGAAGTGGAGATCGACCCCAACACCGGCAAGCCGATCCCGAAGCCCGAGGAAGCGGTCAAACCGTTCGTGCCGACGAAGGACCTGCCCTGTCTCTTATACACATCT
>JAOAAM010000484.1 GCA_026418875.1 Gemmataceae bacterium
CGTCGAACCCGGTCGTTAGGACGTTGACATTGCACAGATACTTCAAGTTGCCACGGCGGAAGCGGTGCAAGGTGCGATCCCGCTCCGCGACCGCCATCTCGCCGGTGACGAAGCCGCACTCTTGACTATGCCTCTCGCGCAGCATCCGCACGACGTGCTGACCGTGCCGGATGCCGCTGGCGAAGATCAGCACTGCCTTGCGGTCGCGGGTGCAAGCCACGATCTCGTGGCACGCTGCCTCGACGAGGCGGTCGTCGTCCATGAGGTCTTCCATCTCGTCGGCGACGAACTCGCCGGCCCGCACGTGCAGCCGGTCGAAGTCCGCTTTGGCGATCCCGGCCTTGGTGACCAGCGGGCAGAGGTATCCTTGCACGATCAACTCGCGCACGCCGACCTCGAAGCAGACATGGTTGAGGAACCCGTCCGGGGTGCAGATCGGGCCGGCTTTCTGGCGGAACGGCGTGGCGGTGAAGCCGACGACACGCAGGTGCGGATTGATCACCTTGGCGTCGGCCAGGAATTGGCGGTACATGCCGTCGCCGTCGGGCGGGAGCATGTGGGCCTCGTCGATCACCACCAGATCGAACGGCTCGAACTCGCACGCCCGCTGGTAGACCGATTGAATCCCAGCCACGATCACCGGCGGCGTCCGGTCGCGGCGTTTGAGGCCCGCCGAGTAGAGGCCAAACCGAACCTCGGGGCAGATGCGGGTGAGCTTGTCGGCGGTCTGTTCCAAGAGTTCCTTGACGTGGGCCAGGACCAGCACCCGGCCTTGCCAGCGGGTGATGGCATCCTTGCAGATCGCGGCTATCACCGGCGTCTTGCCGCCGGCGGTGGGGATGACGACGCACGGGTTGTCATCCCGCGTCCGCAGGTAGTTGCTGACCGCACGCTTGCCTCAAAGTTGGTGCGCTCATCGTCGGATTATGGATTGTTCGACTGTAAAATCTAACGTCTACCGGTAGTGCACGCTGATTGAAGCAGCGCTTTGGAGCAGCGAATGCCCCTCGAACGGAACTGTTACCTCTGCGACAAGTCACTCAAATATAACTCCACGAACCAAGAGGCTCAGAAGGAAGACCTCCCGTTAACGGACGACACCCACGACCCGGCGGCAAAATCTGAAGCCCACTACGGCCACATCGGTGGCAAACGCTCCCGCAAGGAGTTTGCCAAGCTTTCGAGTGGTGCATGGCAAAAGATGGGCGTCAAAAACCCGAGCGGAAGCGTGATTCTGTGTTACGAGTGCCACGAAGTCGTCCTTCATAACCCCGTTTTCTCCGAATCACAACTAGAGATGCTGAAGAAGCTATTTTCCGGGAAGTCGTTTGAGGATCGAGTTATAGTCCTCAATCGTATTATCGAAGAAGGTCTGAGAGTTCTCAACAACCAGTACAACCAGTAGGGCCGCCGTCGACCTTCTCGATGGAGCTGACGCCGTACTGGCCGCAGAGCTTGTCCCAGATGAGGCGTTCCAGCCAATCGAGCGAGTCGATCACGACGGTCTCGTAGTCGTGCGGCTGGCTGCGGAGATCGGTGATGGCCGCGAGTACCTCGTCGAGGGTGGCAGCGAGAAGGAACTTGGCGCAGTCGATCTCGTCCTGGCCGTCCTCGGTGGGGACGAAGATCGGCTTGGGAGCCTGGGAGCCGAAGGTTGTCTTGCCGATACCCTCGGGACCGTACAGCAGGATGCGCGGCGGTTTGGGGGTGCGGCCACGGTGGACGCGGGCAAGTAAGCTCATGCCGTCATCTCCACGGGCTGCGGGCCGGATCGGTCAATGACGTAGGTTCGCCGGGGGCGGTCGAGCCGGTGCGCTGCGTCGAGGCGGACTCGGGAATTGCCATGCAGGCTCTGGGTGGTCCAGAGGGCCGACAGCAGCGAGGCCGCGACCTCCTCGAGCGGGACCTGGGGCGGGAAGGAGTCGCGGTCGGATTCCCCGGGCATGCCCCGTCTATTCCTCATGCCGGGCCTCTATTTGTTATCTACCCGGTCCGTTGGTGAGTTGACGCAGGCCGGCGAGATCATCCCGCAGCCCTTTGTCCTCGAAGGTGCGGCGGAGGGGCTCCAGGCGTCGCAGCAGGGTGGTGCGGGGCAGGCCGAGGTCGCGGGCGACTTGTGAGACGGAGGCGTGCTTGAGCCGTTCGGCCAGATCCTGGAGATCTTCGGGCAGGTTCAGGAGTACGTCGGCCACGTCGGCGGCGAGTTGCGCTCGCTCCTCGTCGCTGCGTGACTCACGGCCGAGTCGGGCGTCCTGCCCGCGTCGGCTGACCGTCTCGGCCAGTTCGACCGGGCCGTGGTCGGGCGTTTCGATTGGGAGGTGGAGCGAGGCGATTCGCCGGTGATCGCGCTTCTCGGCTTGCTTGTGCCGCAGGAGGCTGGCGGCGTGGCGCTCGATCAGCGTGGTGACGAAGGCGTGCCACGGGGCCGCCGCGGGGTCGAAAGCCGTAAGCTGCTTGAGCAGCTTGAGGGAGAGTTCCTGCTCGAGGTCGGCGTGGTCACTTTGGGTGAAGCCGGCCCGGCCGATGAGCTGCCGGGCCTTGCGGCGGATCAGACGCCGAGCGAAGGCGTCGAGGTGTCGGGGAGTGGCGGATGCGGAAGCCTTGGCGGAACTGGAAGCGGAGGGTTGTTTGTGAGTCATGTTCCCAAGCCTGAACGGGTGGTGTTTTCTGCCGTGCCCGTGGCACAGCGACCACCCGCCGGCGGAGTTGCAGGACCGGGGCGTGAAAAAAGAGCGGCACAACCGAAGTCGCCGTGCCGCGGTTCGATCAAGAACGACCTGTATCGATTTGAATTCATTCAGTTCGCCACCCCAAAAGAAATCAGAGAGTCTACTTACTCTCGATGCTAGGACGTCGCAAGATGTTCTCCTCCATGCTCGCTTCGGTGGCCAGTTTGTACTTGATAGGAGTGAAGCGGACCTTATCAGACTGATAAGCAGCAGCGGTTAACTCGGGGATTACAACATGTCCCCGCACCCGGTGATCTGGCTTACTGACCACGGAGAGCCCCAGGGACTTAAGCAAGGATACCGATACCCGCACGATCCCATATTCATCCTGACGCTCAGGAGGGACGGTCGCCAGCACGTCGGACGGATCAGTCAGACAAGCCAGTCGATAGAAACTGATCCCATCCGTATCTGGGTCGCGGCCTTTTACTCTCGGCTCGAAAGCATTTGGGGAGATGACAGGAACTTTGTCCGTGCGAAACATCTCCCGCCGGACGCGGCGAAGCAGCCACTCGTCGTCGGTGATGGGATCGGCCTCGGATTTCATGATCGCACCATCCGGCTGGCGCGCTGACCCGTCCCGGAGGCTACGGACTGCGAGTGAGGCGGACGACCGTGGTTGCGTCTGAGCCTTTCGGCACCCATCGCCACTCAGCCTCGAGAGGAGACATTACCTCGAGCTCCCCATATCCCAAGGGGTTATGCCACTCGAAATAGACGGTTCCATTTACGCTCGCGAGCACTCGGTCGGCTGGCGGATACCCCCTCGTCTTCAGATACTGAGCCAGTCGGATGGCTCCATCGACCAGACCAGGAGGCGGGGCCTCGGTCCCCTCGCCATCCCAGTTATCTTCCAGTTGGCGGATGCGGTGCAGTTCGTCGATCAACTGGGGCCAGGTGTGGGCGTAGTCGTCATCGATCTTCGAATAAAAAGGAGCATCTCCGATACCGGACGCAGACCAAGGAGGGTCTGCTAAAGTGAATGCCGACGCACCGCGGGCGGATTGCGTGACCAGACTCATGGCTTTTGTCCCCAACGCTTCTTGGCCTCGTCAGACACGACCCGGAGAAAAGTCCCCACAGCCACGTGGTGTCCCAGGTCGAGGCCGGCGCGAAGTGCCTCCATTCCGCCTTTTTCTACCGGACCGCGCGCGGTCATCTGCAGTAGCAGGGCGTCCCGCTGATCATCCCCAAAACGCCCCGGTCCGGCGGCGATATGCAACCGACCCCGCTGCGGTTGAATCTCGTAACTCCACTCCGCCGCTCGGTGTTCCAGCACAAGGTCCAGGCCGTCGGTCGAAAAGAGCTGACCAAACAAGCCCGGCAGGAACGTGGCCCAATCCGCTGGCGTGGTCCAGTATTCCTCCATGGGAAAGGCATCGATGTACGTCAACTCCCATTGGTTCAGGGCCAGCTCTCCAACGCCTGTCCTCTCCACGAACGCGGCAAAGCGGGCGAACATCTCCTCAAACTCGCCGATCAGCCTCTTGTAACTCGGGTAGAATCCCTCCCGCTTCCTCCAGTTCAAGTGGAAGCGAGTCGCCTGGATCTGCAAGAGACGGTCCTTGTTCTTGTGCCCTAGCAGGAATCGACCAGGAAGCCGGATTGATTCGAGTCGCAATTGCAATCCTTGGGAGGTTCTCCATTTGGGACGACCGAACAACTCAAACTGATCCTCGAGTAGCGGCCCATCCGCGGGTTCCGTCCAGTCCTCCCCCAGTTGCTTCCAGAACAGTCCGAAGTGGCCAGCAGTCAGCTTGGGCAGCGGGGAAAACTGAACACCAAGTACTAGTTCGACGATGGGCGGGTCGACAAATTCAAGTGTGTCTACCATCGTCTGCCCGATCCTAGGATTGGTCCTGTCGTAATCCAATTCTGCGCAGAGACGTGCAAGGATCTCTTAATGCCTTAGCGCTTAAATTATAGTTATCAAAACACGGTCGGAATCGCGAGATTCGTGTACCGGTTGTTCGCGTCCCTTCGACTTATCTCGATGCGATTTAGAGGGTTGTGGCCTGGACCGGCGGTGCGGTTTTCGCCAGCAATTCGCTCCAACCGCCGGCGTTGTTTCCGCCAGTCCAGCGTCGTGGCGATCGGTTGCAGCGGACGCAGGTGGATCGGGTCACGGCCGTGGAGCGTGCGGGGCAGGAAGAGGATGGCCTCCTGGATGTCGGGGGCCAGGTTCAGGAGGTTCATGATCTGGCTGACGCGGGCGCGGGTGACCTGGCCTAGCGCGGCCAATTCGGAGTAGCTCTCAAAGACGCCCTCGCGCAGCCGTCGCTCCAAGCGGATGGCGAGGGCCATCAACCGGGCCACCCGCGGCACCCGTCCCGGCTCGGTTTGCCGGTGCGGCCGAGGGCCATTTGCCAGCACCTTGCGGCTGCCCCGGCCCTTGCGGTCGAAGCGGATGTCGCACTCGATGATCCACGTCGTCGTCATGCGCTTGGCTCCCTACCTTGGCCCCACCGCTCACACGCCAGCGTCTTGATGCCTGCGGGGCGGAAGACGATCGCCACCTTCTCCTTGGCCCCGTCGTAATCCACCCGCTCGGCCTCCTCGGCGTTGACCACCAGCCGGAAGCCCTGCGGATCCACGTCGTAGCCCAGGATGGGGTGGCCGCTGGCCCATTTGCCCTTGCGGCGCGTGGCGGCGATCTTGTCCCGCGTCCGTTCGCTGATGATCTCCCGCTCGAACGGGGCGATGGCAAGCTTGGTACGTCAGTGCCGGGACAACGCAGCCGCACCAGCCGGCCCATCGAGTTGGCGGTGTTGACCGGCTGCGTGACGGAGACGAACGAGACGCGGTGCTTCTCGAACGTCTGCATCATCCGGGCGAAGTCTAGCAGCGAGCGGGACAGCCGATCGACCTTGTCGACGACCACGCCGTCGATTTTGCCCGCTTCGATGTCGGCGATTAGGCGCTTCAGGGCGGGCTGTTCCATGTTGCCGCCGGTGAGGCATGCCGAAAACAGAAGTTTTACACTCGGGCAATCTGTCCAATGTCAATGTGCGGGCACTGACGGAAGTATGTACTGTATTTTAAGGATCCGCCCGTTGGTGTAGACATGGTCAGGAGATTTGACTTTTTGATCCGAGCATCCAAGACTGCTGACTAGGGTTGCATCATTCTGATTACGCTCTCCTCGTGGTCTTGAGATCAGAAGAGGCCCTGGATCGTTACGGTTGACGAAAAGGTTGGAATGATGGAAATGATGGAAATGATGGAAATGATGGAAAAAGTGCTGCTTACCCTGGAAGGAGAGAAGAAGATGCGA
>JAOAAM010000497.1 GCA_026418875.1 Gemmataceae bacterium
GCAGACCGAGGGCTACTTCGACGTCAACGCCAACGGTGGGGCACCGATTCGCAAGTGGAAAACGGCCCTCATCGCCGTGTCGGATGCGGGCAAGGGGCCGGTTTGGGTCTCCTCGCAATTGTTCACGCTGGAAATCGCGGCACCGTTCGTCCAAGTGGCGATGGAACGCAGCGCGGTCGAGCAGGGCAAATCCACGCCAATGTACTGCAAGGTAACCACGACCACGCCCTTTGAAGGCCCGGCGACGGTGAAACTGATTGGCTTACCCGCAAACGTCTCCGCCCCGGACGTCACTTTCACCAAAGACACGAAGGAGTTCGCCTTCGAGATTACGGCACGGCCCGACAGCCCCGTGGGGATTCATCGCAATCTGTTCTGTCAGATCATCATCACGCAGAACGGCGAACCGATCCTGCACAACTTGGGATCGTCGGAGTTGCGGATTGATCCGCCGCCGCCACCCAAGGCCGACGCTCCGCCCCCGCCGCCGATGGCTGCCGCACCGCCCCCGCCGACTGCGGCCCCGCCGAAACGCCTGACCCGCTTGGAACAACTGCGATTGGAGCAGCAGGAGCGGGAGAAGAAAGCAGCAGCGGAAACGAAAAAGAACTAGGCTGTTGGCGGGTAACCCCCGCACCATGATGCGTTGAATTCGGAATCAGGACGGCACTGCCCCGGGAGGTTTCCCAACGATGCGATGGTTTCTTTCGATCCTGACCGTTGCCTTTTCGTGCCTTGGTGCCGCCGCTCAAAACCCCGGCGTGCCGCTGGAACGGCTCGACGTCTTTCCCCCCGACATCCACTTGAACACCGCGCGGGATTGGCAATCTATCGTGGTCCAGGCCACCTACGCCGACGGCATCACCTGCGATGTCACCTCGCACGCCAAACTCAGCCTCGCCAACCCCGCCTTGGTGAAAGTCGAAGGGAACATTTTCCGCCCGGCCGCGGATGGCGAAACGCAATTGAACGTGGAATATGGCGGGAAGACCGTCGCGGTGAAGATCACCGTGAAGGACGCGCAGGTCGAGCGCCCCATCAGCTTCAAGCTGGACGTTATGCCGGTCTTCATGCGGGCCGGTTGCAACTCCGGTTCGTGCCATGGCGCCGCCCGAGGCAAAGACGGCTTCCGGCTGTCTTTGTTCGGCTTCGACCCCGACGGCGATCACTACCGTCTGACTCGAGAGATCAACGGCCGACGCATCAACCTCGCCGTCCCTGACGAGAGCCTGTTGCTGGAAAAGGGGATGGGCAAAGTGCCGCACTCCGGCGGCGAACGATTCAAGGAAGGCTCCGTCTACCACAAAACCATCGTCCGCTGGCTCGAGGCAAACGCCCCCAACGACCCCCCGAATATCCCCACACCGATTGCCCTCGAGATTTACCCCAAAGAGGCCGTGCTGGATGGCAAGGGGGCTACGCAGCAACTCACGGTCCGGGCAAAATACTCCGACGGCACCGACCGCGATGTCACCGACCTGGCCGTCTTCCTCAGCAACAACGATAACTCGGCCAAGGTCGATGCCAATGGCCTGGTCACCGCCGGCGACCGGGGTGAAGCCTTCATCATGGCACGCTTTGCGACCTTTACGGTCGGCTCGCCCTTCATCGTCCTGCCCAAGGGTCTGCAATTCAGCTTCCCCGAAGTGCAGGAAAATAACTACATCGACACCCTGATCCACAAGAAGCTCCGCAAGCTCCGCATCGCCCCGTCCGAAATTTGCAGCGACGAGGTGTTCCTCCGCCGAGTGTATCTCGACATCATCGGCATGTTGCCAACGGTCGAAGAATACGAACGCTTCATGAACAACCCGGTGTCGGCGAAGCGGGAACAACTGGTCGATGAATTGCTGAACCGAAAAGAGTTCGTGGAACTGTGGGTGCTGAAGTGGGCGGAACTGTTGCAAATTCGCTCGTCGCAGCAGGTGAGTTACAAAGCGATGCTGTTGTACTACACCTGGCTGCAAGACAAGATTGCCCGCAATGTGCCGACGGATGAATGGGTGCGGGAGTTGCTCAGCGCCACGGGCGGAACGTTCAAGAATCCGCCAACCAACTATTACCAGAACGAAACCGACATCCTGAAGATCACGGAGAACGTGGCGCAGGTGTTCATGGGCATGCGGATCCAATGTGCCCAGTGCCATAACCACCCGTTCGACCGTTGGACGATGGATGATTATTACAGCTTTGCCTCGTTCTTTAGCCAAATCGGCCGAAAGGGCACGGATGATCCGCGTGAGGTGGTGGTGTTCAATGCCGGGGGCGGTGAGATCAATCACCCGGTGCTGAATCGCCCGCTGCCGCCACGCTTCCTCGGCGTGGACAAACCGGCGGACGTGGCCGGGAAGGATCGCCGTGCCGTGATGGCGAATTGGCTCGCCTCGCCGGAGAACCCGTATTTTGCCAAGAATCTGGCCAATATCGTGTGGGCGCATTTCTTCGGCCAGGGCATCATCCACGAAGTCGATGACGTGCGCGTGAGCAACCCGGCCTCGAATCAGGAATTGCTCGACGAGTTGGCGAAACGGTTCACGGAATATAAGTACGATTTCAAGAAATTGGTGCGCGACATCTGCACCAGCGCCACCTACCAGCGGGCGACTCAGCCGAACCCGAGCAACGAATCCGACACGCGGAACTTTGCTCGAGGCGCGATCCGCCGCATCCGGGCCGAGACCCTGTTCGACTGCATCTCGCAGGTCACCGAGACGAAGGACAAGTTCCCGGGGCTGCCGCTCGGTGCTCGTGCCGTGCAGATTGCCGACGGCTCGACGACGACCTATTTCTTGACGACCTTCGGCCGGGCCACCCGGGAGTCGGTCTGCTCGTGCGAGGTCAAACTCGAACCCACGCTCTCCCAATCGCTGCATCTGCTGAACGGGGACACGGTGGGATCGAAGATCGTCAACGGCGGCTTGATCGCCCGACGATTGAACGAGAAGAAAAGCCCCGAGCAGATCATCGAGGAACTTTACGTCCGCTGCTTGAGCCGGAAACCCACCCCGGAGGAGATGAAAAAGTTGGTGGATCTCGTCGGGGCCAATCCAAACAAGCAACAAGCGCTGGAGGATGTGTTCTGGGCCTTGCTGAACACGCGGGAATTCATGTTCAACCATTGAGATGTGAGATTCGCTTGAGATCAGCATCTTGATCAAGCGGAATGCGATCATTTGCGGAGCTATCGCCATGCTGTGGTCCGGCCGTGGATATCCGAAAACGCTGGTTGTTGTCCTCCTCGTGGGCGGTTTGTTGGGATTCGATCTGAGACATGCGGCGGCGGCGGATAAGCCGAAAGCGGCCAAGCTGAATTACCAGGACCACATCCTGCCGATCCTGCGTGACAAATGCGTGGCCTGCCATGACCCCGACAAAATGAAAGGCGGCTTGGACGTCACGAGCTACGCCAAGCTGATGGAAGGGGGAGGCTCGGGTGCGGTGGTGAAGCCCGGCGATGCGGAGGGGAGCCGGCTCTACCTGACCATCGCCCACAAGGCGCAACCTTACATGCCGCCGAAGTCGGACAAGCTGCCGCAAGCGATCCTCGACACGTTCAAGATGTGGATCGACGAGGGGGCGTTGGAAAACGCGGGCAGCAAGGCGGTGGTGATGAAGCCAAAAACGGACGTTAGCCTCACCTCGGTGGTGCGGGGTCGTCCGGAAGGTCCGCCGCCGATGCCCGAGCCGGGGAAGCTGTCGATTGAGCCGGTCGTTTACACGGCCCGGGCCAATGCCGTCACCGCGATCGCAGCCAATCCGTGGTCGTCCCTGGTGGCGGTGGCCGGTCATCGCCAGATCGTGCTGTACAACACCGACACGATGAATCTCGTGGGGATCCTGCCATTCCCCTATGGCTTGCCCACGGTTTTGAAGTTCAGCCGCAACGGCACCCTGCTGCTTGCCGGGGGGGGCCGGGGCGGTCACTCGGGCAAGGTGGTCGTCTTCAGCGTGTTGACCGGCGAAAAAATCATCGAGGTGGGCGACGAGACCGACGCCGTTCTCGCGGCTGACATCAGCCCGGACCAGACGCAAATCGCTTTGGGTGGGCCGAGCAAGATGATCCGCGTCTATTCGACGAAGGACGGCGAGAAGATCCGCGACATCAAGAAGCACACGGATTGGATTTACGCCATCGAATACAGTCCCGATGGCGTGCTGTTCGCCACAGGTGACCGCAACGGCGGACTGTTCGTTTGGGAGGCGTACACAGGCCGGGAGTATTTTTCGCTCCGAGGGCACACCGCTGCCATCACCGACTTGAGCTGGCGCGACGATTCCAACATTCTCGCCTCGGCCAGCGAGGACACCACGATCCGTTTATGGGAGATGGAGAACGGCGGACAAGTACGGGCATGGGGAGCGCACGGGGGGGGAACTCTCTCGGTGCGATACTCTCACGACAACCGCATCGCCAGTGTCGGCCGCGACCGGGTGGCCAAGATTTGGGACGAATCCGGGAATCAGAAAGCCGCGAGCGAACCTTTCCCCGACGTCGCCTTGAAGGTCGCCGTCACCCACGACAACCAGAAGGTGGTGGCCGGCGATTGGACGGGCTTGGTCCGATTGTTCCAGATCGACAACGGTCAGAAGACCGGCGAGGTGACGAATAATCCGCCACCGGCGTCGGTCCAGTTCGAGTCGGCGATGAAAGAGGTGGTGGCCAAACAAGCCGCTCGGGATCAAGCGCAAGCCGCGGTCAACCAGGCGGCTCAAACCCTTCAGCAGGCACGGCAGAACCTCGAGGCAGCGCAGAAAGCCGTCACCGATTACCAGGCCGCCATCGCTGGGGCAATGAAGGCCGTCGAAGAAGCCAAGGCTCAGGTTGAGAAGGCGAAACAGGAGGTGCCGCCCATCCTGGCCCGAGTCAATGCGAAGACGACGGCCCATGCCGCGCTGGCCGAAGCAATGAATAAGATCAAGGCCGCGCTCGACGGTGCCAACGGCGACGCCGCCCTGATGGCTGAATTTCAGAGCGCCGAGAAGTTGGTGGCCCAAGCCGCTGCGGAACTCGACGCCGCCCGGAAGCAGTTGGACGCGGCGAACGGTCAAGTCAACGCGGCGTCGGCGAAGGTGGCCGAGGCGGAAAAAGTCTTAGCCGACACCCAAGCCAAAGCCGCCGAGGCGCCGAAAGTCGTCGAGCAACGGATGGCCGAGTTGAAGGCAGCCGCCGACGCCCATCAAGCCGCGCTGAACGCCTTGCAGCAAGCGACCGAGGCGCTCTTAGCCGCGACACGAACCGCCGTCGAGAAGTTCCAACAACTGCCACCCAAGCCCTAGCCAATGGGATCCTGCCCGACCCGGGGCGTGGGATACGATACGATCGGCCCACGGCTTCTTCGGATGATCTTAGGCCGGTGACGGCGCGCCCTCCGATTCATCACGGACGGTACGGCCCCGGGCGAGTATGATGGGGGCCAAGGTATCGTGCCGTGGGACTCGGTTTGGGGGGTGGCGTCATGCGTCGGGTCGGGGCAGTGTGGCTTTTGCTAGTCGGCGTGCCCAATTTAACGGCGGGGCCGCCCGTCGTTCGTGATCCGAGTTTGCAACTCGAGCAAATCGCCGCCGAGCCAGACATCGTCACCCCCACGGGCATCGCCGTGGATCGCCACGGCCGAGTCTGGTGCCTTGAAAATCACACCCATCAACGCGGGGCTGAGTACCGAGGGCCGGCGACCGATCGGCTCCGCGTCTTCGAGGATTTCGGACCCGACGGACGGGCACGCAAAGTCCGCACCTTCGCCGAAGGTTTCCGCGACGCCATGGGGCTGACGATCGCAGCGGATGGGAGCGTGTACGTCGCCACGCGGTCCAAACTGATTCGCCTACGTTTCGACCATGACCGAGAAGTTCAGCGGGACGAGATCGTCCGTTTGGAAACTCCGGGAACTTACCCGCACAACGGGCTGTGCGGCTTCGCTTGGGATGGTTCCGGGTCACTCATCTTTGGCCTGGGCGAGAACCTCGGCGAGCCGTATCGACTCATCGGCGCGGACGGCACGACTTTGACCGGAGGAGGCGAGGGCGGCAGTATGTACCGTTGCTCGCCGGACGGCCATCGCCTCGAACGCATCGCCACCGGGTTTTGGAATCCCTACGCTCATGCCGTCAACATGGACGGCCAACTCTTCGCGGTGGACAACGACCCCGACGCGCGAGGCCCCTGCCGCTTGCTGCACGTCGTGCCGGGTGGCGACTACGGCTATCGTTTCCGGTACGGCCGCAAGGGACTGCACCCGTTCAATGCATGGAACGGCGAGTGGCCCGGCACGCTGCCGATGGCGGCTGGCACCTCCGAAGCCCCGAGCGGGATGGTCGCGGCGGACTTTGCCGCACTCCCCGATCCCTACGCCGGCAGCCTCATCGTCACCTCTTGGGGTGATCACACCATCGAAGCGTTCCACCTCACCCCACGAGGCGCGAGTTTCTCGGCACAGTCCCGCGTCCTGGTCCAAGGTGACGAGAACTTCCGTCCCGTGGCCTTGGCCATCGCCCCCGATGGATCGATCGTCTTCTCTGACTGGGTCGACAGATCGTACCCGGTGCATGGCAAGGGGCGGATCTGGCGAATTCGGGCGAAAGATTCTTCGCTGCGGCCCCGAGCGAACACACCCCCGGCGATCCCCCGCCGCTCCGAGGAGGAGTGCCTCGCCGATGCCTTGCGCGGACCGGCACGGCCCGAGCGTGCCGAGGCGATACGGCAATTGCGGCAGGGAGAATCGGTCGCCCAATTGATCCCCCTGCTGGCAAATGACGATCCGTTCATCGTCTCGGCCGTCCTCACGGCGCTGGGGCGGCCAGAGCATGGTATCGTGATTCGACAGGCACTCGCCCAAGCCGAGTCGTCCGCCCGAATCCGCCTCGGTCTACTCTTGGCGTTGCGTCGGACCGGCGAGCGAGAGGCGCTTCAAGAACTGCCCCGTTTCCTCAATGATCCCGATCCCGCCGTTCGCCGCTGCGCGATCCAGTGGGCAGCCGAAGAAGGGCGTAGCGACTTCCGTGATCAGGTTCGAACTGCCGGCTTGAGAGCGCCCGTGACTCGTGAGTTGCTTGAGGCGTGGGTGAAAGCCGACGAGATGTTGAGTGAGGGGACGGCCGCCGGGTTCGAAGAATCGGATTTGCTGCTGGTCCGTCGCGTCGTGTTGGACGAATCCCTACCGCCAACGATCCGAGCGTTGGCGTTGCGGATGGTGCCGCCGCGGAGTCCGTCCCTCTCGATCGAGACGCTGGTTCGTTTCCTGAATTCTTCGGATGAATTGGCCGAGGAAGCGATTCGTTCGCTGGCTTTGCGGGCGGAACAGACTGAGGCGACGACGTGGAGCCGGGCCATGGAACATCGCTCGCGATCCGTCCGGCGCTGGGCATTGCTGGGCATGGCATCGGTGGTTCATGAACCCGAGATTCGGGCGGAACTGCGACGACGGCTGGACGACCCGGAATTGCGGATCGACGCTCTGCGTGCCTTCCGGGGCTGCGGGGATGAGGTGGCCACGATCTCCGCATGGTGGCGGGAGCATCAGCGACACGAGGGAGACGGCAAGCCGGACGCCGAGTTGGCCGAACAGGTCAACGTCACGTTGCTTCGGATGAAGCGACAGCCCCCGACCGAAATTTCCGACGCGGATCGTCTTCGCCGCGAGTTGGTTTTGGCGGCGGGCAAGGCGGGTCGGCCCGACGAGGGCGAGCGCCTGTTTTTCCACTCGCAGGGGCCGGGATGCTTCCAGTGCCATCGCATCGGAGCGCGGGGGTCGGCGGTCGGCCCCGATCTCACCCTGATCGGCCGCTCCATGTCACCCGAACGCTTGATCGACTCGATCCTCGACCCCAACCGGGAGGTGGCCCCGGCGTACGTGAGTTGGCAAGTGGTGATGCGTGACGGCAAACAGTATGTCGGCCTGATCGCCGGTGAAACGCACGACAGCATGGTCACGCTCGTCGATGCCGAGGGAAGAAGTCATCGCCTCGCGCGGACGGAGATCGAGGAGCGGCGGGCATTGAAAGGGTCGATCATGCCGCGAGACGTGGCCAGTCGAATGACCCGGCGCGAGTTGGCCGACCTGCTTGCCTTCCTGTCGGCTTGCAAGTAACGGAAAGGAAGGACGGGAGGCCGCGGGCCGGCGATGCGGGTGCCGCGTCGTGGAGTGTGGGGGCAAGGCCCGTTCGAGGGCGAAGCGATGACGGCGAGGGCGACGGGGGTGATGTCGGTGCTCGTAGCGTTGGTCCGCATCGCGGGGCATTTGTTGCCCCTCGTCCTCACCGTTTTGAGCGTTTGGGTTCTAATTTCGGATTACCGGCGTGGCGTTCCCGTTCATGCCTTGCCGCTTTTGGTCGCGGTCCTGTGTGTTTTCGCGGTGGCCTACCGTTACTACAGCGCGTTTTTGGCGGCTCGGGTGGCGGTCTTGGATGATTCCCGGCTGACTCCGGCTCATCAATTCCGCGATGGGCAGAACTATCACCCGACGAACAAATGGGTTCTTTTCGGGCACCATTTTGCGGCCATTTCTGGCGCGGGTCCACTCATTGGACCGGTGCTGGCGATGCAGTGGGGGTATGCCCCGGGCTTGCTGTGGTTGGTGGGCGGGGTCTGCCTGGCGGGGGCCGTCCAGGACATGCTCGTGCTGGCGGCGTCGGTGCGCCGCGACGGCAAATCGCTCGCCGAGATCGCCCGTGCCGAGCTGGGGCCGGTCGCCGCCGTCATCGTCTCGCTCGCCATTCTGTTCATCGTCGTGATCGCTCTCGCCGGGTTGGGTTATGTCGTCGTCAAGGCGCTCGGCGGCGAGG
>JAOAAM010000665.1 GCA_026418875.1 Gemmataceae bacterium
ACCTTGCATCTGGAACCGATCGAGGCGGCGGCATCCTACGCCGACAGTGCTTTACTCCAGTTTGAAGAGCCAACGTGAACTCCGCAGCCGGAGCGGTGTCCGGTGGGGCTTGGAGAAGTATGCGACCTGCGTGTTTAGGGAAGTGCCGAAGAGAGGACTTGAACCTCCACTCCCTGAACGGGAACCAGCTCCTGAAGCTGGCGCGTCTGCCAATTCCGCCACTTCGGCGTGTGCCTTTTCCATCATAGACTCGCTGCGATAGCCGTCAAGTGTCGGGCCGGGGCTGTTCTGGCTCGCTGTCCCGCCGAGCCTCCCGCAGGCTTAGCGCGGGGTGGATTCGATCGGCAACACGACACGGTGGACCACCCAGGCACCGTCTTTTTCGTCACGTTTGTGGCTCGCACCAGGCCAGTTCCGCCGGTAAATCAGTTCGACGGTGACGGTCGCGGCTTGCCCTTGCGGGATCGCCACTTGCCACTGTCGAGGTTGATGCGGCAGCAACCGGGTATCCGATTCAATCTCCACGGCCTGCCAGAATGGCACCGGGCTCCGCCCCTCGGCATCCCGCAGCCGCTTCGCCATGATTCGATGCTCTTCGCCGAGCATTCGATTCTCAGAATCGTGCCAGGTGACGATGAGAATTAAGTGGCGGTCAGGCGACCCGGTGGGGACGTGGTGCCCAACATCTCGGGCTTCCAAGTTGACGAGGACAGTGCCGCCCCGGATCTGAACGTCGAAGTTCAACGAGCGTCGGAGCATTTCGAGTTGGCTGCCGTCGAAGAACCGATGATTGGCGATGCTTCGGGGATCGCGCTCAATCCCGCCGTGAAACGGAGCCACGTTCGTCATCCGGCCGGTTGGCTTCATGTGGCAATCTTGGCACTGGATGCCCCGGGCACCGGCGGGGCTCGCCAGCCACTCCGACCACGTTTCGTACACACGAAGGCCGAAGACGATCCCCTCGTGGCAGGCGGCGCACATCCGGCTGGATCGTTGGATCGGGGCGTAGGTGTTTTCTGGCCGGGGCGAGTCGATCCAGGGTCCGAAAATCATTTGCCCCTGGTTTGGTCGCAGCAGGTCGAGGCCGAATCGACCGTGCGTCAGGCCGATTGTCTCCGACGTGGCGTCGGCGACTTTGTGGCAAAAATCGCAGTGAATCCCGCTGTCGGAGAAGCCTGCAAGCGGCTCACTTTTGCCGCCGAGCGGAGCCGGATCGTGGCACGACAGGCATACGGCGCTCCTCTCCGGGTGTGTTTGCTCCAAGTCGTGGAAGGCTTTTTGGAAACCCGGCCGACGGGGGCCGTGAGCGGACTCGCTCCACTCCGCATACACGCCGGGGTGGCAGTTCCCGCAGCTGAATGCCTCCGCCGCCGGTGTCGGATCGACCCAGCGGTAGTCCGGATGATCTTCCCGAGGCATCGGCCGGAGCCGGAGCAATAGCGGATTGTTCTTTACTGGGGCGGCGGCAATGAAATAACCCGGCTTCCATGCCGTGACGACAGCATCCACGTTGGTCGAAGCGGATCGCGAAAGGAAAAATTGGCCTCGCGTGTCCGAGAGGTCTCCACCGACACCACCGGCAATCCGCACCCTTGCCCCGCGACATGGTCCGGCATCATCGACGACGACACCCGAGACCCCCGGCGGCGGCGCGATTGGCGGAAGTGGAAAAAAAACGCGGTGCCAACGGAGCAGTGGAATTCCCGCGAGGATGGCCGTCGTCGCCAGCAAGATGATCCGGGCGTGCCACATGGTCGAGACCGCCGGGGGACCGTTTGGTCGAGTCCAGCCTCACTCCGGTCGCCAAGCGTGATCCGAAGGGCGGACACCTTTGCGGAATCCGTTGAAAGCGAACGGCGAGGGGTGGTATTCGCCCACCAGATCAACCTTGGTGCCCTCGGGCGGGATTTGATCTTCCATCTTCAACGCCCAATAGACAGCATTCACAAGGAGCCGCCGCAATCCCGCATTGGCGAAGTCTTGGGAAGCCCCCATCGTGGTCGTGAAAACCCGAGCGGCTTTTCCCGCGGCCCCAGTGTAGGTTTTGGTCCAGGCGATGGGCATCATCGGATCGTTTTGTTTGCCTTCGACGGGTTCGTCGGTGGGCTTCATGCCTTTCAGCACAGCCCCCAAGACGACGGGCTGGCTGTCACCAGGGAGCGGGAGACGAACGCCGTACACATCCGTCGGACCCCAAATTTCGCCGGAGGCGATGCCTCGGACGATCGGATGGTCGGCGACCTGCGGCGGGATGATGCCGCGGCAACTCTGAACCCCATGCTGGCCGTGGTGGCTCACCCAAGTCTCGCCAAGAACCTGCTTGCCGAATCCACCGGGCCAGGGTTCGCCGTAGTTCCACGTGTATTTGCGGAAACGCGAATTCGCGCCCAGATTGAAAGCATGCGTCGCGGTACGGAGGCCAATCATCGGTCGGCCGGACTCGATGTAGTCCACCAAGTGTTGCATTTGTTCGTCGGGCAAGTTGCGGAAGCGGGTGAAGATGATCATCAGGTCGGCGGACTTCAGAGCCTCCAACCCGGGGATGTTGGCCGTCACATTGGGGTTGATCGTGCCATCCTTGGGGTCGACCGCAAACAAGACGGTGCAGCGAAAGCCATGATGTTTCGCGAGGATTTTGCCCAACTGCGGCAGTGTTTCCTCGGAGCGGTATTCTTCGTCGCCGCTGATCAACACGATGTGTTTGCCCGACCCAGGTCCTGTCTCTTATAC
>JAOAAM010000207.1 GCA_026418875.1 Gemmataceae bacterium
CTCTGCCAATTGAGCTACACGAGCCGGCGTCAACCTGCATTATATAAATCGAATCCGACCCAACCTCCGCTCCGACTCGCCCGGCTCGTCGCCACCAGTCTTCCCCCACCTTGCCCCGAACGCTGGCCGAAAGCCTCTTGAGCCGCATCAACGGCTCGCCGCCAGCCCCCGCAGGTGCTCCCACTGCCGTCGAACGGCTGCCGTCAGCGGGTAAATTCGTGGGTGCTCCGCTTCGGGCCGAGGCCGACCTCCCGGATCGTCCGGCAAACCCGCCACCCGGTAGGTCTCTCCACGTCGAACCAACGGCACTAAGTACGTCCCCGGACCCGCATATCCACGGCTATCGCGCAAGTTCTCGACGCGAATCCGACCGCTCGGGACGGCCCCATCGCTCGACCAACCCACCGACCGAACCTCGATCTCCGACGGCAGCGGCTCCGACGACAGGTCACACTCGACATCATATTGCGCCACGGCCAGCTGCGCTGCGGAAACCACCACTGGACGCTTTACCCGAAGCGCCTGCCAGCCTAGCCATGTCAGCCAACCGCTGAACAAAGCCAAGGCCACTGCCAGCGCCACTCGATCTCGCCGCATCACCATCCCAAATCCACGCCATCCAGGATGCGGTAGCCCTCGACCAGGACTTTCTCCAAGTCGAAGACATTGTGAAAGTCCTCGCGGCGGTCCCCCTCGTGACTCGACAAGATACCGGCGTCGATCAGCGTATACACGATCTCGCCCACGTCGTCGGTGCGGAGGATGTTCCAACGCTCGAAGACAGTCGGGGCCATCAAGCCGAACTCTCGCCGCGCCAGGTCGCACAATCCTTCGAGCAATTCGCGGCCGGTGACGTGGTGCTCCTCCTCCACGCGTCCCCCGGGTGGCACTTTTTTGTCGAACATGGCTTGGGCGTGCCGCAGTGCCTCCAGCACGAATTCGAAGGCTTCGGCGGGATACCGGCCGTCCCTCTCCGCGATTTCCAACATCTCCCGTTGCATCGTCGGCCCCGTGACCGCTTGATTCGATCCCGCAGATCACCGAATTGGTACGGTAACTGCCCCCGCATTTCAATAGCAACCCCAACCGGTCGACGAACTTGGGCGACGGCCCGACGCACCGGTTGCATTGTCTCACCACGAGGCCGACGTAGGCCGACGCACGCTCACGGGAGCCGACGCAAGCTCACGGGAGCCGACGGGAGCCGACGGGGGCCGACCGAATCCCACGGAAGCCGACGTAGGCCGACGCAAGCTCACGGAGGCCAACGTTGGCCGACGTCAGAGCCGGGTGAGGATTTCGTCTTGCGCGACGGCGAGCCGACGCCCATCTTCGAATTCGACGAGCACCTTCCGCGCGAGGATTTCCTGAGATAGGACGCGGCCCCGACCTTTCCTCGTCAGGATTTGGCTGTTGACGGGGGGCAACTCGGCTTGGAATTCCTCGTACACCTCATTCTCGAAGCGGAGACAGCACTTCAGCCGACCGCAGCGCCCGCTGATTTTGGCGGGATCCAAGGTGGCTTTTTGCAGCTTGGCCATCCGCATCGAAACAGGAGGCATGGCGACCATGTGGGTGTTGCAGCAGACAGGCTTGCCGCAGTCGCCGTAGTCGGCCAGAAGTTTCGCCTCGTCGCGGACGCCGATCTGCCGCAACTCGATGCGAGTCTGAAATTCCCGAGCGAGGACCTTGACGAGTTCCCGGAAGTCGACGCGGTTTTCAGCCAGGAAATAAAAGATGATTCGCTCCCCCCCGAACAATGTCTCGACATCGACGAGTTGCATCGGAAGGTGCAGGGCGGCGATGTGGCTGGCGGCCCGGTCGAACTGCCGCGATTTGTCCGCCCGAATCGCTTCGATCCGCTGCCGATCCGCGTCAGTGAGGCACCGGAGGATTTGGCCCGTCGTGGGCTCGGGGATGGCTGCCACCGCTGCCGGGCTGCTCGGGCACAACACCTCCCCGACTTCGTGCCCCCGAGGGGTTTGCACGATCACGTGATCTGCGCGACGATACACCGCTGCCGGATGTTCCACGCCAAAGTCGCCGAGGAAGCGCATGGCCCCATGCCGCACGATATACCGCCGCTCGCTGGATGCCGGGGCGTTCTGTTCCATCGGCCTTCACTCCAACGGAATCACGATGCGGAACCCAGTGTACGGGCTGGGAACATTGACTCGCTGCATCGGACTGTTCTGCGGATCGCGGTATCGTCTCAATTCGTTGTAGGTTAACGGGGTCGCCATTGTGTACATTCGGCCGCGAAGGATGGCGAAGTCCTCGCCGCCCAAAACGACCTTGTCGCGGGTCCACTCTCGGCCATTTCCGGACAAGTCGCGAACTCCCCGAGGGCTGACGTCGTCATGGTCGCGGTCCACGGGCAACGGGCGAGACACGCCGACCCCCAAACCTTGACCGGACGGCCGGAACGGACCACTCCGCCCCTGCGGGTCGTCCGCCCCGGCAGCCAGATCCCACTCCTGTCTCTTATAC
>JAOAAM010000719.1 GCA_026418875.1 Gemmataceae bacterium
GCCTTGCAGATCGCCTTGCTGGTTCCCCTGTTGGCGTGGTTGCCGGCTTGGGTCGCCGTGCCGCGCCTGATGCCCGAGGCCATCGACCGTCGAGCGATGGACGTGCTAAATTGGCCGCCATCGCGGGGGGAGTTGGCTGAGTCGGAGTTGGGCCTCGTTCCGCCCGTGCCGTCTCCGCGGATGCCCGGCTCGTCGGACCAGATCGCGGTGACTGCGATGGCATCGGACGACCCTTCAGCCCCCTCGGGCGGCGGTGATCGATGCGACGAAGCCGACCGAGCCGTCGGCGCGTGGATCGATCCGCTTCGAGACATCTCGGCCGAAGACGGGGTGATGGCGCTCCTGATCGGTTACGGGGTCGGCAGCGGCATCATGGCCGCGCGCTGGTTGATCGGAATGGTCGGAATTGCCCGGCTGTTGCGTCGGTCGCAGCCGGCACCGGCGGCGTTGGACGACATGCTCGGCTCCCTGCATGGCGGAACTCGGCGTCCCCGATTGCGCGTGGTGGAAGGCATCGACAGCCCGATGTGCTGGGGCGGCTGGCGGCCCACGATTGTTCTGCCGCACCGGCTCATCCCCCAACTCACTCCCCGAGCGTGGCGCTGGATTCTATCGCACGAATCGGCGCATCTAAACCATGCCGACCCGCGCACCGCGCTGGGACTTAGTTTGGCGGCGGTGCTGTATTACCCGTTGCCGTGGTTCTGGCTGCTCCGGCGGCGCTTGCGGTTGTGCCAGGAGCATCTTGCGGATTCGGACACGGTCACGGAGGACGAATCACCGATGTATGCGGCCTTGCTGCTTCGCTTGTCGCGGGGAGCGGGGCACCGTCATGGACTTGTCGGACATGCTGTTTTGGGAAACCCTTCAGACTTGTATTGGAGGATCACCATGTTGCTGAAACGCTCCGAAGGAAGCGAAGCCAGCCTGTCGAAGGGCTGGGCCGTGGTCTCCGTGGCGGGCTTGCTGGTGCTCGCCATCGTGCTTTCGGGGTTCGGTTGGATGGCCGGGGTCGCCGCAGCCGGACCGGACGACGCCAAGGACCAACCCAAGAGCGGCCAGGCCGACGCGAAGAAGGATCAGGCGAAGGAAAGCGAACCGGTGAAGCCGGAGCCGGGCGAACGCTTCCTCCGCCCCCGTGATCTGCGGAACATGATTCGTCGACCCGAGGGGATGGACCCCGCGGAGTTCGAGAAACGGATCCAGCAGTGGATGGAAGAAATGCAGAAGCGTTTCAATCAGTTCCAGCCGGGAATTGGCGGCTTCGAGTTCCCCAATTTCCCGGGCTTCGGGAACGTGGTGCCGCGGACCCCGGGCCGTTTGGGCGTGTTGGTCGAGAAGCCCAGTGCGGCCTTGATTGAACAGTTGGATCTGCCGGAGGGCCAAGGCTTGCTGCTGGGAGACGTGACGCCGGATTCGCCGGCCGCGAAAGCGGGTTTGAAGCCCAACGACATCTTGTTGGAGTTCAACGGGAAACCCGTGCCCAGTGAACCGCAGGAGTTCCGCGCGATGGTGAACGAGATCAAGGCCGACACCGAGGTGAGCGCGGTGGTGTTGCGGAAGGGCAAGCGGGAGACCATCAAGGGGATCAAGCTGCCGGAGGTGAAAGCCGACCCGGCCGACCCACTTGCTGGCGGACTGATTCCCCTGCCGCAGTTCCCGCCGATCCCGGCCTTGGAGGGGTTTGGCGGCGTTCAAGGCGGCAGCCGCTCGCTCCAGATCCAGATCTCGAACGATCAGTTCTCGCTGCAATCGCGGCAAGACAATCTCGCCATCAGCCTGGCGGGGAAGATCGAGGGCGGCAAGCGCGTCCTGAACAGCATCAAGATCAAGGACGGCGAAGAGGAACACAGCTACGACAACATCGACAATGTGCCGGAGAAGTACCGCGGGCAGATTGAGGAACTGCTCAAGCGGATCACGATCAAGGGGCAATGACGCCCGGAGATAAAATGCCGTCGTTTCGGCCCGGCCCGGTCATGACCGTGACCGGGCTTTTTTGCTATCGTGGGAGTTGGGGCAGCGATACGCCGGCAAGGCAAGTTCGTGAGGGTAGCGCGTGAATGGCGAGTCGGTGAATGTCCAGGCCCTGGCGGCGCGGCTGGTGGCCAACATGGAAAAAGTCGTGGTCGGAAAGCGGCCGCAAATCTTGCTGACACTGACCGCCTATCTGTGTGAAGGCCACGTGCTGCTCGAAGATGTACCCGGCGTGGCGAAGACGATGCTGGCGCGAGCCTTGGCGCGAAGCGTCGGCTGCTCGTTCAAGCGGATCCAATGCACACCCGACCTGCTCCCCACTGATGTGACCGGAGTGTCGATATT
>JAOAAM010000741.1 GCA_026418875.1 Gemmataceae bacterium
ACGGAGATTCCGGAAACTTGGCGGGGGAGGGTCGTCCTCATCGATTTTCATCGTTTGACCCGTCGTCGTTGGTTCGTTTGGCTGACGAAAATCAAAGACTTGGCCCAGTGGCATTACTCGTCGGCAATCGAGGGTGTCACCGATCAGGACCGCGAGCGATTCTGGCGTGCTTATGAGCGTGGGCGTCCACGGCATTGGTTGAGGTTTCTCGTGCGTTGGAAAGCGAGACTCTACCAAAGAAAGCAGCGGGGGCCGGGCGCATGATCGTTGCCTTCTGCCATGAGAATGTGGACCCGACCCGAGGCGGCTGCGAGACCTACATCGCGGACCTGGCGCAGCGGATGCTCGCCGACGGTCACGAAGTCCACCTGCTGGCACGTCGGTGGAACAGGTCACGGCTCCCCGACAAGATCATCATCCACCCTATTCAGGTGAAGTATGCCCCGCGTTGGCTGCGCCCCTGGCTTTTCGGTCGGGGCTGTTTACGCGAGCTACGACAATTCACCCACGACGTGTCGATCGGTTTCGACAAGACCTGGGGCCAGGACGTTTTTTATCCTCAAGGGGGAGTGTATGCTGCCTCTCAACAGTCAAATCTCGAAAAGCACGCTCTTGGTTGGCGGAGGAAGTGCGCTCGCGGGTTGAAGCTTTTCGACCCGGCGGTCCAGTCGTTCCGCCTCATTGAACAATGGCAATATCGCCGGGCCAAGGTCATTGTGGTTAATAGCGCGATGACCCAGCGACACGTGAGGCAATACCTGGGTATTTCCGAGCATCGGGTGCGCGTCGTTCATGCGGCAGTCAGCCAGAATCGCTTCTCGTTGACGAACCGCAACGAAATACGCCAGCGAATTCGCACCTCTTGGGGAGTGACCGACACGACGGCGGTCGCCTTATTCGTGGCCATGAACTACGGTCTCAAAGGGCTTTCCCCCTTACTGCAAGCCCTTCAAAAAGTCCCGCGCGACGCGGATTGGAAACTGGTCGTCGTTGGGTCGCCCAAGTTTCAGCGATTTCTTCGTGAAGCCATTCGGCTAGGAGTCGCGGATCGGGTCCACTTTCACGGGTTTTGCGATGACACACGGCAGGTGTATTTTGCCGCGGATTTCCTCGTCCATCCGACGTTTTATGATCCCTGCTCGTTGGTCGTCCTCGAGGCATTAGCTTGTGGCTTGCCGGCGATCACCACGCGATTGAACGGCGCTGCCGAACTCATGAACCCGCCTTGGGATGGCCTGGTCATCGACCACCCGCGTGATTCCGATGCGTTGGCACGTGCCATCACGGACATGCTGGACCCACTCAGGCGACGTTCCGCGGCTCAGGCTGCTCACTTATCTTCCGCCCGATGGACTTTCGAGGATCACTATCGCAAGATGATGTCGATCCTGGAATCCTTGCAGTCCGCTCGGCAGGGCAAGGTTGAGTCGAGGGCGGCATGTTGAGTTTGGTCGGCTTCGGAGTATTGGCTTACCTCATCGGTTCGATTCCATTTGGCTACCTCATCGCTTGGCGTCGCGGAGTGGACATCCGCACGGTCGGCAGCGGGAACATTGGAGCGACCAATGTCGCCCGAGCCTTGGGGCGGAAAACCGGAGTTTTTGTCTTTTTTCTCGACGCATTGAAGGGCGCGATTCCGACCGCCCTCGGCCAAGAGTGTTTTGGTGTGGACGGAGGAATGATCGGGGCGGGGATGGCACTTTTGGGACATATGTTCCCGATCTGGTTGAAGTTCCGAGGAGGCAAAGGGGTGGCCACGGGGGCCGGGGCCTTGGCGGTCCTGCTGCCCGTGCCGGTGATTCTGGGCCTGATCGTCTGGTTGGCCGCCTTCTCGACTTGGCGAATCGTGTCGTTGGCCTCGTTGACCGGTGCCGCGACCTTGGCTGGCGTTGCCGTGTCGCTTGCCCTGGTTTCGGAACATCGGGATTTGGATAAAAAAGCCATCGTGGCGGTGGCCGCGTTTCTGGTGGTCGCCGTGCGTCATGCCACCAACATGGTGCGAATTGCCCGGGGAACAGAGAACCAATTCTCGGAGTCAGCAGCCTTGCGAGCTACGGCGAAAGTGATTCATGTGCTGTCATTATCTTTGTGGTTCGGGTCGAACTTTTTCTTCTCGTTGATCGCTGCGGTCCTGATTTTCCGCACTTGGGAGGGATACGCGGAAGACCCACCGACATGGCTTCCAGGTTTCAGTGCCTTCACGAAGGAGACAGGAACCCGAATTGCAGGTGCGACGGTCGGCCCGATATTTCCTTTCCTCTTCGCCTTACAAGGCTTTTGCTCGTTGCTCGCTCTGATGACGAGCCTCGGTTTCACACGCTGGGAGCCGCACCGACGGCTTCATCGAATCCGATTTGCCATCGTGGTTCTTGCCGCCCTGACCGTTGTCGCCGGTTGGCCGATTTCACGTTACGTCAGCACGCTGCGAGAACAGCGCGACTCACGGGATCCGTCGATCTCCGCGTTAGCGAAAGAGCGGTTCGGTCCCTGGCATGCGGTGAGCCTGTTTCTCAATTTCGGCACGATTGGCCTGACGGGTGTGGCGACGTCTTTGGCTGCGTTCCTGCCCCCTCAGCGACCCTCCCCCGATTCGGGCAATGCAGGCTCTTGTTGAGTCAGGCAGTGCAAGGT